>CAZVSF010000258.1:0-4188 GCA_964630195.1 uncultured Lentisphaeria bacterium | reverse complement strand
GAGGTTATACCTGTCAATACCCTGCTGGATGCTATTCGCTTTCTCAATGGCGAGCAAATTATTGAACCCGTCCATATAGACGCCAATCATCTATTTGCCGAGTCACAATCCTACCCTGTTGATCTGGCAGATGTCCGTGGTCAGGCACATGTCAAACGTGCGCTCGAAGTCGCTGCTGCTGGTGGTCATAATGTCTTGATGATCGGACCACCCGGATCTGGAAAAACCATGCTGGCAAAGCGTTTTCCCACCATACTGCCCCAGATGACACTTGATGAGGCTCTGGAGACGACCAAAATTCACTCCATCGCTGGTCTGGTAAAAAATGAAGGGTTGGTAGCTACGCGACCCTTCAGGTCACCTCATCACACTATCTCAGATGCAGCCCTGGTGGGTGGGGGTCGCATTCCACGACCTGGAGAAGTCAGCCTTGCCCACCATGGTGTGCTTTTCCTGGATGAACTTCCTGAGTTCCAGAAAAATGTTCTCGAAGTTCTCAGACAGCCGCTTGAGAACACGGAAGTCACCATTAGCCGTGCCAGCATGAGTCTCACCTATCCGGCTAATTTTATACTCCTGAGTGCCATGAACCCCTGTCCCTGTGGTTATAGTAGCGATCCACGCCACGAATGCACCTGCAGCAGTGTGAACATCCAGAAATACATGTCCAAAATATCCGGTCCCCTGCTTGATCGTATTGATCTTCATATTGAGGTTCCAGCCATTCCTTTTGAAGAGCTATCCAGTCGCACTGATGGAGAAGCGTCCCAGCAGGTGCGAACCCGGGTTCAAACTGCCCGAGACATCCAGATCAAACGTTTCAGCACTGAAGACCACATACATTCAAATGCTGATATGCCGCCAAAAATGATACGTCGCATTTGTAAAGTTGATAGCGAATCGGCGACTCTATTGAAGTCTGCACTGGCAAATCTTGGCTTAAGTGCCAGAGCCTATGATCGTATTCTCAAAGTTTCAAGAACCATCGCAGATCTATCTGACAGCACCGATATCAATGTTGACCACATTGCTGAAGCGATCCAGTATCGTAGCCTGGATCGGCAACTATGGATGTCCTGATATAGTCTCTAGCCCGTTTAACGATTGGTCGGCCGCAAGCGTCCCTGGTGCCCCTGAGGCAACATTTTGGGCTGTGGTTTTCCCAATCTCCGGGGCATTTTAACTTTATCCAGAAACTCTATATGCTTGACTGTCAGCGAGATGGCCCCGAAGTCCTCCTCCACCAAACCACGTAGCAGATAGGGACGCGCATTGCTGAGCATCCGGCAAAACTTCCGGTATACTTCTGGAAAGAAGACTGTCTCATAGATGGCTGTGGTGTCTTCAAAGCTGATAAACTCCATGGGCTCATCATTTTTTGTATGAACGACTTTTCCAGTGATGAGCCAGCCAATGACCGGGACCTCCCTGCCGACGTATTTCTTGAGATCACAGGCAGGAACATAGGTCAGATGCTGCAGCAGCTTTGCATACAGGCTCAAGGGATGGCGGGAAATCAGGAAGCCGAGAACATCTGCTTCATGAATGAGCATGGTTTTTTCCGAATAGGCTCCCGTGTCAGGGATGTAGTAGCTGTCCTGGTCATTCAGATCGAGTAGCGATGCCGGTTTATCCCGTCGTTGCTGGCTTGCCCGGGACTGGTAGAGCTGCCACATGAGTCGGGGGCGTTCTTCCATACCTTCGACCCCATCGAAACTACCGGCCTTGATGAGGATGCGCACATCGGCCTGATCCAGTTCAGGCATGCGTCTCAGAAAGCTCTCAAATGATCGGAAACGACCGTTGGATTCCCGCTCTGCAACGATGTACTCCAGCGCACTCCGCTTGATCCCTTTCAGCTGCATAAACCCGATCTGCACCCAGTCATTCATGCCTGTGTGGCGGATCTCCGAGTTGTTGATACTGGGAAGCAATACTTTCAGGCCCAGTCTGCGTGCTTCTGAATAGTAACCGAAGGTGGAATAGTATCCCCCCAGATTACTCATCACGGAGGCCATAAACTCTGCTGGATAGTGGGCCTTGAGATAGGCTGATTTGAAGGACACGAGGGCATATGAAGCAGAATGGGGCTTGCAAAAGGAGTATCCTGAAAATGACATGATCATTTCCCAAAGTGTTTCGATAATACTGTCTTCAACACCATTCTTGCGGGCTCCACTGACAAATTTTTCACAATAATCCCTGAGTTTTGCCTCTTTGTGCTTCTTGGACATGACCTTGCGCAATTCGTTACCCTCATCGGCATCAAAACCGGCCAGACGCATGGCAACCCTGGTAACGTCTTCCTGGTAAACCATTATCCCATAGGTCTCTTTGAGAGTTTCATCAAGCATGGGATGAAGTGGATCATAGTCACCTCCATGGAGGCGGCGTACAAATTCTCTGATCCATTTATTGGCTGCCGGCCGAATAATACTGGAGGCAATCACCAGATTTTCATAATCACCGGTTTGCATCTTGCTCAGCAGCTGCCGGGTCGCCGGGGATTCGACGTAGAAGCACCCCATGGTGCCGGCTGTACGGATAATTTCCTGGGTTCTCAGGTCTTCCAGGGGGTTCAATTTCCAATATGGAATATCCACGCCATAGTGCTCATTGACATCTGCCAGAATATCCCGAATAACTGCGAGTGAGCGGTTTCCCAGGAGATCGATCTTGATCAGGCCAAAATCTTCAGCCTGATCCTTCTCCCACTGAATGATCTGAACCCCTTTGGGTGCCCGTTGGATGGGCACATAGCTGCGGATCTCCTGGGGTGTCAGGACAACGCCTCCGGGATGCACACTGAGGTATCTGGGAAATCCGGCGAGATAGAAGCCATTGCGAATGATCTCCGGCCAGGGATCTTTTAGATCCAGATCACTGAGCAGTGGGTTCTTTGCCAGTTCCTGAAAGGGATCGCTTACATACCAGAGATGCGAAAGACGCTTGGTGACGATCCCTATCTCGCTCTCGGTCAAACCATACACTTTGGCAACCTCCCGGATAGCAGCCCGTGCCTTGAAGGTTACATGGTTGCAGATCATGGCTGAATGGGAATCACCATATGTATCGAAGGTATACTGCAAAATATCATCACGGGTATCCCAGGGAAAGTCCACATCAATGTCCGGGGGGTCCTTGCGTCCGGGTGACAGAAAACGCTCAAAAAAGAGATTATGACGGATCGGATCCACATGGGTGATTTTCAATGTATAGGCCACGATACTGGCCGCAGCACTCCCCCGCCCGCATGTAATGGGTGATTGCCGAACGATATCCTGGACCGTGAGGAAGTAGTTGGAAAAACGCTTCTCCTTAACGGTTTTTAACTCATGTTCGATACGATCGCGGATTCGATCGGTCATATTGCCATAGCGTTCCTGGGCACCCAGGTAGACACGATTTTTTAATTCCTGGTAATCCCTGTTATCATTGGAGTCAGGAAAAATGAAGTTATCCAGCGAGGGCCGCCACCGGCATTTTGCAGCGACCTCCATGGTACGGTCCAGAGCTTCCTCGGCAAAAGGCAGCACATCGAGTGTCTCTGCACGGCTGTGGAGATAATGATCGAGGGGGATCAACTCTTCTTCAGGCAAACGTGACAGCTTGGCATTCAAATCGATGGCACGCATGATACGATGGAGCTGATGTCCCTTTGGTGAACCCATATATGCGGGAATACTGGCCACAGACGGGAAGCCTTTCTCGCGGGCCCAATGATACAGGCTGTAGCTGCCTGATTGCAGTGAGACATACACATCTTCGGACTGGTAAGCCTCCAGCAAGTCGCGATTCTGAGTCAGCATGACCAATCCCTCCAACCGCCCAGTGAGATGCTTGAGTAGATCGAAGCTTTCTTCGGCATGGCGTTGGCTGATGAGGCGACAAAGATTGGAATAGCCAGTGGTGTCTTTGACCAGCAGGACAGACTTGCGCTTGTGGGCGTCATCCAATGTTGCTCCAACGATCATATCCAGACCACGTTCCCGGGCTGTCTGATACAGAAAGATCATTCCATAGAGATTGTTGGTATCGGCAATGGCAAACTGGGTATAGCCTTTTTTAGCCATGAAATCACACAGGTGCTTTGGGGACAGGGTGCCCCTGAGCAAGGAGTAGTGGCTATGAACTTCCAGGGGGATCATTCGATTAAAATTACGAATTACGAATTACGAATTACGAATT
>CAZVSF010000257.1:0-4195 GCA_964630195.1 uncultured Lentisphaeria bacterium | reverse complement strand
TTGAGACCCCGCATGAGGCAGCACGACTTTAGATGAATCCAGGACGCCTCCTGAAACACTTACTATGGCGATTAAAATTAAAACACAGACTTGTTTCATCTTTTCTCCTTTATTCATTCAGCTGGCTATTATATCATTGAAAGCAAAACTAAAAGGCCAGGTTGATATTAACTTATTGAGTTTTGACAATAAATATCTATTCTGATATCACTGTATGCTTATAGTTTATACATCGCCTCAAACTGTAAACTAGCCAGTTTTATCTTTTCACCAGGATTGAAGTATGATTCCAGATCTCTTTGCCAGTATGAGTATCCACCTCTGGCTGATATATGGCTGGTTAGCTTAACTTCCAATCCCGCTTTTATGCCATAGTTGTATTCATAGCTTGTTTCATCCATGGTGTGGTCCCACACTGTGATCTTGCGGTGAAGTAAGGGACTTTGGAATTGGACACCCCCCAGGACTGTCAGCCGACTGCCAATCTCAAATGGCAGCGATACCTGGAGACCAAGCTGATAAAACTCATCTCTCACACCATCTAGAAATGAACTACCGTAGAGCCCGGAATAGTCATATGAGAATAGCTGCTCGGTGAGATTGAGCCCCAGACGGAAATACTTCAGATCTGTTTCGATGCCGGCTACATAGCCTGTCCTGCCTTTCCAGACCATGAGTGTGTCAGAACCTCGTTCAACAGGTCGTGGAGAATTGGCCCCCAGGGTTATGGTGAAAAGTTCTTTCAAGTTTAGTTTTGGCGGGCCGGATGATCTTGTCAGGCTTTTGTCGATGCCAAAAACATTTTTAATCGTGAAATTCCAACTTTCAAATTTTGTCCCTGCCAAGGGGTGACTTGGCGAAGCAGACCAGTCAGCATAATCATAGGAAATATCGATGTGTCGGTTGATAGCATCAAGAATGTCCAAACCGGTGATATAGTAAACCATGTTCAAAATGCCCCTGGAGTGGTACGAAATACCAGATTGGGGGGTCATCACTTTTCCTGCTATATCGATATGTTTTCCAAAACGGATGGTATAGAAATCCAGAACGGTTAATTCGTGTCCCCGGGTGATGGTAACGGCATGTCCCCTTTCCGGATCCTGATCTGGATCAGAAAAAAAGACATGCTTCATCAGATTGATATCCCCCAGGCCCTTCTGATATTCAATGGGTTGATCATAGCTGGTTCGCCGCTTCTCCAATTGATCCTCGGCGGCATTGCCAGCACGATAGCTCAAAAAATTCCAGTTTTCACTTATGGGCAGGGTCGCCGTGAGTCCAATACCAACCCGGGCCGTGGTGGGTAGGGCATCTTTCTGCTGATCATTGTTGAAGACAACAAATTCTCCAATATTTACCCTGCTCATCCCGAAGGAAGGTCTCAAACTCAGATCAAGATCGTTTTTCAGCTTTAAGGTGAAAGGAACAGCCATCAGGAGCCCTCTGTCATATACTGTATTCTCAGCCTGGCCTGGATATTGATCAGGATCAAGGTCCTCCCCGGCCAGGTGTTGGATAACCTGTTTCCCGGAGATGCCATATGAAATTTCCAGCGGTATGTCATTAATGTTTGTTGAATATTTTGCAGCCAGCACCACAGCATTGGCCTTGAACCAGGTTCGAAAGGTGCCCATGGACTGGCCATTCGCATCTGTATACTGCTGTATTCCGGCATCCAGATAGGTTTCAAACTGGTGAAAGTTGAACTGAAGTGGGTATTGCCTCAATCGATAGCTTACCCGGAAATGGTCATGCTGAAGAATCATATCATCCACCAGTCCAGGCAGCCAGTTCATGCTCATCTTGGATTCAGATGCAGACAGGGTCGGACTATCGGGGAAACCATTGGCAGGATTATAGTAGGCAGCACCTTGATCTTCATAGGGCAGCCCGACCCCGATCTCCCCCATACCATTAAATGTGGTGACTGGAGATATGAGCAGAAACAAGGCGGACTGTGCCTGTAGCTCAATGCCAATAAACAGTAAAATCAATACCAGATAGTGTCGCATGTAACCCCCTGCCCTGTCCGTCATCACTCAACCCGTCTTCAAGTACATCTTTCGGGGTACTGTAAGCTTCCTTTGAGAATTAGAATTTGAGTCTAAAAAGGCGCAATTTATATGCCAATAGTCGTCATTCTTCCATCGCTTGCTTTACAAAAGTATTTCATGTTAAACCGCTATACAATGCTGCTGGTATGGCTGTTTATTGAATGAGATGGAAAACAACGCGCACATGTTGCTCAATACTTATTTTTTCTGGATACAAAGAGTTGATCTCAGGTCGGCTTGCGACCTCATAACTGCTCATGGCATTAAAGGGACCACGACCCATGGCTCTTTCTGCCAGAACTGAATAACCCACATCACTGGCCTTGGGGATTTCTTCAATGGCAATGGCATTACCAATGGACCCATCCAGGGCTGCAGACATCTCTATGGCTTTTTCCCTGGCTGCCAGCAAGGCCATCTCCCGGGCTTCTTTTTTGTATTTGGCATCCGCTTTGAGACTATAGGAAAGTTGGAGAATTTTATCGATCTTATTCTTTCCAAGACTCAGGATCACTGGCTCAACCTGGGACACTTCCAGGTTGTCGATGGTGACACGAGAAGAGGCCTTGAAATTGTCAGCCTTAAAAAAAGCTGAATTCCCCCAGTAATTATCCCCAGAGGTAAAGTTTGATATGATGATATCGCTTTCTTTTATATCAAGCTTCAACAAATCACGGGTCACTTTATTGACAACACTCCGCATATTTTGATAAGCCTCCTCTATGGATGCCCCTTTTTCAGAAACGCCAAAGACGATGGTCGCCTGCTCGGCATCCACCTCGATCTGGGCTGAACCATACACTGTGATGGACCATTTTTCGATTTCATTTGCACAGATGAGCAGCGGTAATAACAAAACTGCCAGAATAACTTTCTTCATAATTTCCCTCTATTTAATCAATGCTGAAAATTGACCTTGTACAACCACTTCATTCCCGGGGCAATCGATGCAGCAGGAAGTAAAGTCGTAAAGTGTCCATTCAAATTTTCCAGAAATATTGGAATCCGTTCGATCCTTGACCAGCAAATAACCATTTTGCGGACCCATAAAGCCACCACCACGATGTGGGTCCTTCAAAAAGACCATGGTATGTTCCACGCTGAACGTCTCGCCGGTCCACATGATCAAGTCTTCCTGAAATGCTTCACTTAGAATGCTCAGCGAGACCGTATCAGATACAATAATTGATATTTCTTCGTACAGGGTTTCACCCAATGTGGTTGTATCCATTATGGCTTCAGCCCCATAGGTGTCATCATCAATGAGTATGACAGCCGCGCCGGCCTCAAGGTGAACATCCTTCATCCCGGGATCGGAACACCCCAGCAGCAGGACAGAGAATAATAGAATTGACGTTTTGAACATTTCGCCCCCGCGTATGGAATACCTTAGCTCGGCGTCCCTTAGATCCCCGAAAAAAATTGGTCTTGCCCACAGTTTATCTCCAATCAGTAAAAAATGCGACTTCTAAAAGAAAAAATCTGCGTTCTGAAGAATGGGTATTGGCATAGCTATGAAACCTGTACTTTGGCGCGATTGCCAACTTGTCGCAAACCAGCAGATAGAATCCCATATCAACAAACCAACCGCGCTGATACCAGGAATGCCTTCCGCGGTCGAATTGATAATTATAGGATCGTCCCAGATTAATAAGCAGGGGCCAGAGCTCTTCATTCTCGGCAAAAATACTGATATGGGGCATCAGGTTGAAAGAACCCGTACCGGCACCTTCAGATCGATTTCCCGACACCACCCTGGTTTGCATCCCAACACCAAAAAATGAGGACGAAAATCTGACGATGTCTGCTTCCAGACTTCTTTGGTCTGGATACACACGCTGTTCCATCTCCTCTTGTAGTATGAAAGTCCAAGATAGCTTCCAGGAAGCTTCATCGAGCATGGTTTGGGCCGGTAGCAGGCCAGGGAGAAGGAGTAAACAGAAAAACGTCCACAACCTGGTTTCTAGTTCATTCACGAATACCTCAACCTGTCAGCATGATGGCAACAGAAATGGCAGGACAACATTTAGAAAAACTGTTGCTCCTGGATGACCCAAACACCGGCTATTATTGTTCACAAAGAACCCCCTTTAATTGGTAGCACAATAGTAGCTTATTTAGACCATCAACTCCTTTGA
>CAZVSF010000256.1:0-4222 GCA_964630195.1 uncultured Lentisphaeria bacterium | reverse complement strand
TCAATCTCTTGTGCAACAATGTGCTTTGGCTGGGTGCGCGCTGATCCAAAGAACACCACAGTATCCTGGATTTTATTTTTTCGAAACACTTCCTCTGGTCCAATGTATTCGCTCATTATGCGAAGCATGCGACCTCTGGGGCTATGAATAAGTTCCTGGTTGTCGTAAAATTTTTCTGTGCGTTTTTTCATTTTCTCTTTTCCTAAACTACTTCTATAGGTTCTTGTCTATTTTTTTAAGGACACGAAAATAGTCTTGAACCTGCCAATTCATAGCTGAAACAATATTTTTTAGCCATCTCATGATCGGCATATTGAAAAACAAAACCCCAGGCCTATCAAAGATCAGGGGTCAACGATAATTAATCTTGAAGGAGGAGACCCGGTCGCTCCTCGGAGAACCACCGGGTCATGAGTAAACTATTCTGCTAAGGGTAACCCCTCTGTGGACGATAATCCCCTGGCCAATTCTTCATCTGTGGGACGATAGTCGGTCAAGTTACCGGCGAAATATGCATCATAGGCAGACATGTCAAAATGACCATGTCCACTCAGATTGAACAAAATGGTCTTTTCTTCACCTGCTTCACGTGCTTCAATGGCCGCGTCGATCGCGCCCTTGATGGCATGTGCAGATTCTGGCGCTGCAATGATCCCTTCGGTTCTTGCAAAAAGTGTGGCTGCATCAAAAACTTCGACCTGATGATAAGAATAGGCATCGACCAACCCTTCTTTGACTACATGTGAGAGTAAGGGTGCCATTCCATGATAACGCAATCCACCTGCATGAATACCCGGTGGCATAAAGGTGTGCCCAAGCGTATGCATGGAAACCAGAGGTGTCATTTGTGCCATATCTCCAAAATCATAGGTGAACTTACCCCGGGTAAGTGTGGGACAGGCACTGGGTTCGATCGCTCTGAAATCAATATTGGCGCCATTGATCTTATCGCGGAGATATGGAAAAGCCAATCCTGCGAAATTACTTCCACCCCCCACACAACCGATCACGATATCTGGTTCATCTCCAGCGATGGCCATCTGCTTCTTTGACTCCAGACCGATAATCGTCTGATGTAGCAGGACATGGTTGAGTACCGAGCCCAGTGAATATTTTGTATTGTCCCTGGTGGCGGCATCTTCCACTGCTTCCGAAATTGCAATGCCCAGCGAACCTGTGTTGTCAGGGTCTTCGGCCAGGATCTTTTGACCAAACTGGGTATCCATGCTGGGGCTGGATACGATCTTGGCTCCCCAGCTCTCCATCATGGAGCGACGATATGGTTTTTGCGTGTAGCTCACTTTCACCATATATACTTTTACCTCAAGACCAAACATCTGCCCTGCCAGCGCCATTGAACTCCCCCACTGACCGGCTCCTGTTTCTGTGGCAATTCGTTCGACTCCCTCTTGCTTGTTGTAGTATGCCTGAGCAAGGGCGGTATTGGGTTTATGACTCCCGGCTGGACTCACACCTTCGTATTTGAAATAGATCTTTGCAGGGGTTTTTAGTGCTTTCTCCAGACCCGTCGCCCGTATCAGGGGTGAAGGTCTCCACATTTTTAGACCTTCCAGAACAGGTTCAGGGATGGGGATTTCCCTTTCCATACTTACTTCCTGTTCGATCAAGGCCATGGGAAATAAGGGGGCCAGATCTTCCGGTCCCAGGGGCGCTAAAGTCCCTGGGTGGAGTGGCGGTAATGGGGGCGGCTTTATGTCAGCCACAATATTATACCAGGCGTTTGGCATATCGTCTTCTGAAAGAAAAATCTTCTTCATGGTAACTCCTCGGGTTCTTTTCTTGATGTATTTTTAGAGAATGTGAACCCGACAGCGTTGCCAGATCCACCAATTAAATCGTGTTATGTTGATCGAAGTGAACATTATTTATCTGTGCCACCCTCAAGGGATTTTAACAGTTGAACAAAACCATTGTGGCCATATTTCAATTCTCTGGCTCCCCTGGAAACGGTACCGATGGCTACACCAAGCTCCTTGGCAATCTCTCTTTGAGGCAGACCCTGGTGCAACAGTTTGATGATCTCCCACCTTAATACCAGATCTTCCAGTTCTTGAGGCGTAAGAAAGTCTTGCAGCAACTTGCCCATTTGCTTTTCATCACTGATAGAGCTCAAGATTCCTGCCAGTTCATCATGTGTATATGTTTGTTTCATTGCACTGATACATTAGAACATTTATCTGTCAAAGCAAGTCTTTTTGGTGAAGTGAAAAATGTATTTAACCCACCTGACTCATTTCGATTAAGTTGCATCATGGAAAACGCCAACCCCATCATCACTGCCCAAGGTTTGACAAAGGTCTATGGCAAGCTCACAGCCGTTGATAAGATCAATTTCAAAATTATGCCAGGCACCTGCTATGGATTTCTGGGACCCAATGGTGCCGGGAAGACAACTGTCATGCGAATGATCTATTGTGTCACACCTCTGACTTCCGGGCTGCTGAACGTCAATGGTGTCAATGTCATGGAAAATATGAGCGTTGTCAAAAAAGGCATTGGCGTGGTTACCCAGGATGATAGTCTGGACTATGATCTGAATGTCATCAACAACCTTTTGGTATATGCTCGATATTATGATCTAACGCGGGGACAGGCCCTACGAAGGGCTAATGAATTAATCGAATTCTTTCAACTTTCTGATAAGCGCGATGAAAATGTACGCAGCTTAAGCGGAGGGATGAAGCGACGTCTGCAAATTGCCAGAGCGCTGATCAATAAGCCCAGTATTCTCATACTGGATGAACCTTCAACCGGATTGGATCCACAGGCCAGACATCACGTGTGGGCCAAATGTCATGAACTCATCGAACAGGGTGTCACCCTCTTATTGACCACCCATTACATGGATGAAGCCGAGCAGCTGTGTGATCAAATTGCAGTCATGGATCATGGACGCATCATCAAGGAAGCATCTCCCTGGGAATTGATAAAAACGGAGGTCTCTCCCCAGGTTGTGGAAGTTCGAGGGGACCAAAACTCCCGCCAGGGTATTCTTGACAAAGTACGTGATCAGATTGACTTCCATGAATCACTTTCAGACCGACTTCTACTCTATACCTCAGATGCAAATCCCCTGCATACGGTCATCCAGGAAATGAATATTCCAGTAAAAACACTGCTGAGCCGACGCTCATCTCTTGAGGATGTCTTTCTCAAATTGACTGGAAGGGAGCTAATCGATTGAGACAGAGCCGCCCCAAAGTCAGGCTATTGGCTGCATTCCGAGTCTGGCAGCGAAATGCCACGGTGTATAAGCGAACCTGGAAGTTGAATATCCTGCCGAATTTCTTTGAGCCCTTCCTCTACCTCCTGGGTATGGGCTTGGGCCTGGGAGCCTATATCACCGAAATGCAAGGGCTTCCCTATATTAACTTTATTGCACCTGGGCTGCTCATTTCAAGCATCATGTGGGGAGCGACCCTGGAAACAACCTATAATGTTTTTGTAAAGATGAATTTTGACCGCATTTATGATGGGATTCTGACGACGCCCGTCAATCCAAAAGATCTGGCACTTGGTGAACTGCTGTGGGGTGCGACACGGGGAACCATCTATGGGAGCGCCTTCCTGTCTATCCTGTTTCTGTTTGGAATGGGACTCCACTGGGGCATCCTGTTCATATTTCCCTTAATTTTTCTGATCGGCTTTATGTTTGCCACCATTGGACTTCTGTTCACTTCATTCATCAAGGAAATAGAACTATTCAATTATTTTTTCACCCTGTTCCTGACACCTCTGTTTTTGTTTTCGGGTATCTTTTTCCCGCTGAGTGAGCTACCAGAGGTCATACAGATCATTGCCTGGTTCACACCTCTCTATCATGGCGTTGAATTAAGTCGTGGTATCTTTAACGAGATCTGGGATGTCGAACTTGTTTATCATCTCCTGTGGATCCTGGGCGTCACTCTGTTGAATACATTTATCGTGCTAAGGGCTATCCATAAAAGACTTTATCAATAAGTCAGTTTAATATTTCTTGATCAAAAATTGGGGTTTTAAGGTTCTCTTTGAAGGCAGAACTGTCCGCTAAGCAGGTCAAATTTCTCAGCACAGGCGGGCTTGTCCGCCGAAGCATTACATCTTGGTTCAATTAAAATTCAAATTTCCCGGCGTAGGCGGGCCTGTCCGTCGAAGCATTACACCCTAGTTCAATTAAAATTCAAATTTCCCGGCGTAGGCGGGCCTGTCCGTCGAAGCATTA
>CAZVSF010000255.1:2222-4228 GCA_964630195.1 uncultured Lentisphaeria bacterium | reverse complement strand
AGTATGATCAACCCCGAGCTTTCTCTATGACAATAAAAGATTTTCCACTTCCTGAAATTGGTTTTCGTAGTGAATACATTTGGTAAGCATGAGCAGCCTACCTGCCCTTCTCACAATATGTTGTGATAGCTTTCCTAATCACTATCGCCAATAGCGAGGTATAGCCCTATTCATATGCTATAGCTTAAGTAGCGACCAGGCATGGATACACTTTATATCCGTTATTTTCACAACTGTGTCAAAATACTGTCAATAGAAATGGCATGAAGTGGCGTAAAATGTCTCATTTTCCCAATAGAAGTATATTTGGTGAAAATGAAAAACCCCTTGATAAACAAGGGGTTTAGAGTGTGGGCCCACAGGGACTTGAACCCCGAACCGACGGATTATGAGTCCGGCGCTCTAACCAATTGAGCTATGGGCCCTTTTTTTAATTAAGAATTAAGAATTACGAATTACGAATTATTAATCCCCGGGAACACGAATTCAGTGGTGTCTACATTCCCTAAAAGCGCGATAAAATAGTCGGGGGCCTGACCACTTGCAAAGAGATTGTATTCTGAGATATTTGCCTGACCCCCATAATGCAAAAAGTCCCCTGTTCTATCGAAGAAGGGACTTCTCGCTGTCATTTTTCCGTTGATATTTTAGACTAAAATCAAAAGCGTGTCAAGGGTCAGCTGGAACTATTTTCAATTATTGTACGCGATATATCTAATTGTTATTATTTGTATTAGCGTTAGACTGTCTTAAATACAGACACTCTGAGATCCGTTATAATTATACCATTTCTATTTCATTTTTGCAGGCGTTGCCCTGATTCCCCGCAGAAGAGTGACACCCGGTGAAAACACAAAAATTGGAGGTTACATGGGTGTGGGATCAGGCTTTATATCCCTTTGCTCAAGCTGGAGCTCAACTTTTCGACGGAAGAGCTCCTGGGAATCTTCACCTCGGGATTCAGCATCTCGCATGGCCTGTTTCAACTCATCCATTTCACGCTGAATTGCCCACCAGCGAACCGTCTTGAGACACTGATGTGCATGGCTGATACTTTCCAGATCCGGACGGGCTTCATTGATCAAACGTGCAATAAAACGTCTGATCTCCGCAGACTCGATCTCATCCAGAAGTCTGCTATGATTGATAGGTAATTCCTTGCGCAAACGACCGTGGAGCATCTGGAAGATTTCCACATAATGGAAAGCCTTGATATCCTCATCACCCAGGGTGGATGTCAACCAATTCAGGAGACTTTCATCCTCACTTAAGTGCAGCCGTAAAAGTTCGAATTCAGCTTTTTCTGCACCTGACTCAGGTCGGCGAAGTGTATTCGATTTTGGTTTGGCGGCTTCTGATTTCTGATCAGGATTATAATCGCTACGTCTGACTCTTTTTGCCTGTCGCCTGAGCAGAGCCATGACAGCATCTTCAGGCACATGCATTTCTTCAGCGAGTTGACCGGCCAGCATTCCTCTTAAAATTTCATTTTGCATGAGGGCAAGTTCTGAAACGATGCTTTCCAGAAATGCAGTGCGCTTCACGGGGGAATCAAGTTGATCCTGATTGCTCCTGAGTACGAAAGTCATAAAGTCCAGAGCTGAATCGATAAGCTTTTTGAATTCCTTCGAGCTTTTTGAATCAAAAAAGCTATCGGGATCCTCTCCACTCGGAATTTGGATGATCCGAACATCCAGCCCCTTGTCAAGCAAAGTTAGTCCTGCCCTCTGGGCGGCTTTTTGACCGGCAGAATCCCCATCATAACATACCAGGACCTTGTCGGCAAAACGCTTGACCAGAGCGGCCTGTTCAGGTGTAAATGCCGTCCCTGTACCCGCCACAACATTGTGAAAGCCCTCCTGATAAAGGCGGATCAGATCCATATACCCCTCAACCAGGATTGCAGTACGGGAGCTCCTGATCTCATCTCGGCTCAGGTTCAAACCGAAGAGTGTACGACCCTTGTGGTAGATCGGTGTCTCAGGGCTATTCATATATTTAGCACC
>CAZVSF010000255.1:0-2122 GCA_964630195.1 uncultured Lentisphaeria bacterium | reverse complement strand
GTGTACGACCCTTGTGGTAGATCGGTGTCTCAGGGCTATTCATATATTTAGCACCCTCGGCTTCACCAAATATTCTGCCCCCAAAAGCTTGAATCTTGCCATTGATATCGATAATGGGAAACATAATGCGATTACGAAACCGGTCGTAATAACCACCACCGTTTTTGGGCATGAGCAGTCCGCTGCGCTTGAGGACATCCTGAGATAAGCCCAGTTTCATGACCTCAAGTGTGACACTATCCCAGCTATCCGGTGCAAATCCAACCCTGAATGTTTTCAATATTTCTGCGGAGAGTCCACGATTGAGAAGATAGTCTTTGGCTGATTTTGCACTGGCTTCATGGAGCTGTCTTTCAAAAACCCTGGCAGCAATTTCATGCATATTGTAGATGGTGGCTCGATCATCTTTTTTTCGAGGCTCCCCAGGCTCTGTTTCAATATGAATATTGGCTCTATCCGCCAGAAGCTTGATGGAGGATATAAAATCCAGACGCTCATGCTCCATGATAAAGTTGATGACATTGCCACCAGCTCCACACCCAAAACAGTGGTAGATCTGCTTGTCTGGACTCACACTGAAGGATGGTGTCTTCTCGTCATGAAAAGGGCAACGACCAAAAAAGTTACGCCCCGAGCGCTTGAGCTGGACATAATCTGAGACCACATCCACTACATCATTGGCTTCCCGGACCTGTTCTATGATATGTTCTGCGATGAGTGCCATTGTTTATACGGAGAAGATAAGACGGTTGAAATTGAATGCTATCTGAAGTTGTCTCTCGCTCTGTCAGAACTATGTTCTGACATCTCCCCCCAGGGGGAGTCAAATGCGCTCAATTATGTTTTTTCGTTCAAAGCCGATAGTATTGTTGAAAGTACTTTCTCCTCGTTTTGAAACAGCTCGGCATTTTTGAATCGCAATATTCGGTACCCGTTTGCTTTCAAGAGTGCTTCTCTACGTTGATCATATTCTCTGGCTTTTTGTGAGTTGTGGATGGGTCCATCGAGCTCAATAATCAGTTTTTCGGAAAAACAGAAGAAGTCAACGATATAGCTAAGAATAACATGCTGACGTCGAAATTTGTACCCACCAAGTTTTTTGCCCCGCAAAAGACACCACAAGCGATATTCGGCAGCAGTTTGCCGTCTGCGTAGAGCTCTACTTCGTTTAAGTAAATAATCTGGAATTTTCATGCTTTTTTTCCCTCCTTCAGGAGGGTCAGTTCGAAGAACTGGGGTGGAGAGGGAGACACAAAAAGCTGAATCGTGTTCTCTGCCTTAGAAGTCGATTACTTCAACTCCACAAAGGTTATACCTGCACCACCTTCATCGAGTCCCCCCAGACGCTTTTCCTTGACTGCGGGGTGCTTATCCAGAACCTCATGTACCACCTTTTTGATCACACCTGTCCCCTTGCCATGGATGATCTGCATCATGGGTAAATTGTTTAGCACTGCCTGATCAATAAAGCGATTCAATTCTTCAATGGCGGCTTCAGCACGGAAACCTCTCAAATCCAGGGAATAACTACTCCCCTGGCGATCTGAGACATTCACCACTGTGGTGGCATGCATCTCTGCTTCTTTTTGCCGTGGAGCCTTGCCCAGCCACTCCACTGGAACCCGTAGACGTTTGCCATCCACTTCAACCATGGTTTTGCCTTTGATGGGTGTTTCCAGGACCACACCGATCTGATCCAGACTAAAAACAGTGACTTCAAGACCCCTGGTGATCTCCTCGCTTTTTAATTTTTCCAGTTTGAGAGGTTCTTCCGTCTCTTCGATCACCTTCTCAAGCTGTGCTTCGATCTGATCCAGAGTGCCACGGACTTCTTTGATATTCTCCTTGCCCGCTTGAGATTCCTTGATCTGCTTGATGACCTGTTCCACGGTCTGTCTCGCATCGGTAATGATCTGACCTGCTTTTTTAGCAGCCTCCCTATCGGCCTTGCGTTCTGCTTTCTGAACAGACTGCAAGGCAGTGTCCATGCGTTTTTGCTTCATCTTCAAGTCACGCTGCAGATCAGCATTATCAATTTTCAGACCTGATAAAGTGGCTCTCTCTGCTTCCAGAGAACGCAGTAATTTTTCCATGCTGTCCCTGGCCCAGCCGATATAGCTCC
>CAZVSF010000254.1:0-4237 GCA_964630195.1 uncultured Lentisphaeria bacterium | reverse complement strand
TTCAAGCCCAATCAGACTTAGTGCGCTACCTGAATCAACACTCCATTGGCTCGTGATTTCCAACACATCAGGAGCAGGGGACTCAACATCGACAGGACCACTGCTCATGGGTTCAATATCGACCATCACTGTATCACCAATTGCGATATTGTATCCAACAAGGGTTGCTGCCTGCTGAACGGCGATCTCATCTGGTTTCCAATCACAGGAAGCCATAAGGAGTACGAGGGGAAAGCAATATAGTATTTTTCTCATAAGCGCCACTCCATTGACAGACGGAAGCCTTCAAATGGGTTGAGGACACGACACACGCCCCCGGTGCAACGCACACCGCCCTTTTCCTTGCCATAGGACGCACGAATCCAAAGACCATCCATGGGTTTTAATGAGACCTCACCACTTACCCAGTGCTGAAGATCCGCACCATCCGAGAGCAAACTGGGATCATTGCTCGCATCCCAGATCAATGCAGCTGAATAGATATGTTCATAGTCAGCGCTGGCAATAAAATGACCGGATTGAAATTTGTGTCCTTCCAGTTCTTCGCCTGAGTATAATTCACCATAAACCTTTGACGATTGTAATTCTACGACTGAAGAAAGCACGAGATCATCGTTGGGGTGCCAGGATAGATAAGCTGGCACAAATGTATAGTGTTCCATGACTTCGGCAGCTGTCTGACCACTTAGGACCGATTGGGTGTAGGCAATCAAAAGTCGCTGGTAAAAGCTCGACCCGCTATATTCAAATTCAGCATAATATTCTTGCCATGGATTTCTGTCTAAATCTTGGGTGGGAAGAATCCCGGCATTGCCATCCAGACTGGATTGGGAAGTGCGGGCTCCATTCAACACCGCTGACCAGGAATCTGACAATGTTTTGCGGATCTCAAGATTCCAGCCTAACTCATCACCATAATCTATGGGGTGTGTCACGCTGGCCAGAAGACTAATATCATGTTCTCTGATCCCGGTAGGACCCATCTGCCATGGCAGAGGTTTTGTTGCCAGAAGCATTGGATTACGCTTCTGAGCTGCAGTTTCGGGACCGTTCAGATATCGCTTATACTCAAAGAGTGTGGTAAACCAATCGGGGAACCAGTTCAGCTGCAGATTAAAAGCCTGCCCGGTCTGGCTGTACTTGGGATCAGCATTGATTAAACTTTGTCCATTGGTTGAGTGCTGGATACTCTGATTGGCGACTGGATAATCAAAAGCTTTCCAGGTTTTATTGTATTCCAGGTATATATCCCAGGTATCACCATAGATGGATTGTCCCCATCCACCTTGAATGGCATTCATATTTTGGGTGACCGTATCCGTCGAAATCAGTCCAGCCTCAGCATCCAGCGTTTGCCAGACAAAATCAGACTGCATGCGACTCGCAATGAGATATGGAACCATTGACCAAAATCCACTCTCGCTATTTATAGTCACTTCAGCACCTGCAAGCTGATAGGATGCCATGCCATCAGGCTCCCGCAGGTCAGAACTTGGAGAGTAAAACCGATAATTCTTTTTCACGCCGCCAAGCAGATCAATTTCATGATTTTCAAATAACACTGATGAATATCTGATACCCATGATCTCATTGTCAAAATCGATGGCCTGATTCTCATCCAGATTCAGCGCCAGACCTCGGCCAAATAACGCCGAGATATCGCCAAACTCAAATGAGTAGGAAGGTCCTATATAACTGAGGAACAGGCGATCGACTCCCTGATACTCAAACCCGTATTCTGGAGGCTGACTGGATTCCAGGGAAAGGTCCAGATACCACTGACCATACTCAATTGAGCCATTTATGAAGTTCTCAAAATAGTTGTAATCTGTACCAACCTGTTGACCTCGGCCAAGGTTTGATTTTAGACCCAGGTTCCAGGATAGTTGCTGGGCAAATACACTTAGCGGTAAAACTAGGAGAATAAGTGTTCTGATAGCGGAGAACAAAAGGCGTGCATTAACCCTTTTTAACCAGTGCCAGTGCTTTTTTAATTTCTATTTCCATTTGGGTTTCATCACCGGGAAGATAGCCTGTGTGTTCCCAAAGAATTTTTCCCTGGGCATCAACCAGAATTGAAAATGGCATGGCTGTCGTGTTAAAATTCTTATACAATTTTTGCTCAGTGTCCAGAAGGATAGCGTATTTGAGTTTTTGGGACTTGACCATGGATTTTACCCTGCCAACGGTGCGAGAATCATCTATGGAGATTCCCAGAACCTGTACATTCGAATCAGAATAGGTTTTATTTAACCTGTTTAAATGTTTCATCTCTTTGCGACATGGAACGCAATAGGTAGCCCAAAAATTAATGAGGGTAATACGACCTTCAGTCAGCTTCTCAAGACTCTGCGTTTTGTTTTTCATGTTCTTGAGATTCACTTGAGGCAGACTTTTTTCCTGTCCAAATGAAAATACCACGATCAATAGAAGGGGTAAAATGCGTATCATTTTATCACACTCAGCTTTCTGGAAATAGTTTCCCCCATGCCTGTTGCACTAAGGATATAGTTCCCTGATGGCAATCCCTGCATATTCCATCGGATATGGTTTTTTCCAGATTGTAGCCCATAGCTACGGGTCATCATCTCCTGGCCGTTCAGTGCATAGAGAATGATAGAGTACTCACCAGCCCGTTCAAGAAATAGATCAAAATTAATCGATGCATTGGTCGGATTTGGAAACAGGGGTGAAAGTTCAAATGAACCTGGCCTTTCAAAAGATCTGTCAAGACCTACTGTGACATATTCCAGCGTGAGGGCAATGGAATCGACCTCCATGGTTGAGGAGTCCACAGCATAAAAGGTCCAATTGCCAAAACCCAACTCACCATTTGGGTAGGTATCATTTGTGAAATTAACAGCCTCATATCCCTGAAGATCAAACGTATAACTGTCCAGAAAAGGGGGCAAACAGGCAGGTCCAACACAAAAAGAACTGGTCCATGTCGCCGGCATCTCATGAGTTACTCTGGTAACTGTAATGGATTGTGATGAGCTGATATTGCTGTAAATCTCAGCATCGAGGATAATCAATTCGTCATTACCGACGTATGCGCTATCGTGCTGCATAAATTCAAAATTATTGCTTTGTCCAAGCGCCATAGAGGCGATTGAAAAGGCCAGGACAACGATTTTAAACAGTCTGTGGTTTTTCCTCATCGTCACTTTTAGCTTCCTTTGTTTTGGCTGGCCACATTAAAATGAGGCCCATCATGGCTCCATAAAGGGTACTGTTATACGGATTTGAGGTAATCGCACACGTCCCTGAAGCGCAGCCAATATAATAGAAATAGAGGTATCCGATGATAGCTCCTCCTACAATACCTGATAACATTTTAATGTATCTCTTATTCATTACAGTCCTCATTTAGCAATAAACATGCCTTTTGCAAGATAAAAGGCATCATATCCAGCCAATCTTAAAATTCGGGCTCCCTGTCGGGACCGATTCCCAGTGGGGCACATTACCATCATCGGCCGATCTTTATAAATATTGAGCTCCATACATCTTTTTTCCAGACTCAGAAGCGGTATCTGGATGACCTCCTCCCAGGGTGCGGGACGTTCCCTGATCTCGGCTTCAGTTCTCACATCGATCAATATAAACTTGCTCGAGTCGGAATATTGTCTGCTAAATGACTCCACGCTCATTGAAGGAATATCGTAATCATCGCCATAGATGCCTTCAACACCCATGTATATGGTGCCCACCGTTCCTAAAAGGATAAATGAGTAAGCCAGGAAGCGATATATCATACCGTGTTATGAATCTCGACCTTTGTGGTGATTTTTACAGTAGCAGCCAACATGGCACTCACCGAGCAATAGGTATCCTTGGAAAGCTTGACAGCCCTTTCAAGTTTATTCAAAGGGAGGTTTTTTCCGCGGAAGTGATAAGTCATATCAATGCGAGTATAAACTTTTGGATGCTCCTCAGCTCTTTCTGCATAGATATCTATCTCAAAATTTTCTACGGGGACTTTCATTTTCTTGAGAATGGTCTCCACATCCACACCGGTGCATCCCCCAAGACCAAATAAAACCATCTCCATGGGACCACTTGCTGCGGCCTGCCCACCCGCCTCTTTTTTGACATCCATAACAGCCCAATGATTTGAGGAACCTCCGCACCAAAGCTACAACCCATTGAAACCCGATTAGTAATGCTTCAAACAGGTATGCGAGCACCAATGGGAATAAAAGTAAAAGGTCAAGACTTGAATCAAATTCAAGCG
>CAZVSF010000253.1:3152-4240 GCA_964630195.1 uncultured Lentisphaeria bacterium | reverse complement strand
CCTCTTGAAAACCAGCCTGACTGGCGAGTTTCATTGGATCATGCTTTGACCAGTGTCCCTCTGGGTCCCGGAAGGTTGAGATACCACTTTCTGCTGAGATTCCAGCCCCGGTAAAGAAGACGACAGAGCTGTTTCTGCTGATCTGGCTCATGAGAATATCAAGTCCTGACATAGCGTTGAATATAGAATCCATCCGTACCATTCAAAACCTCCCTCATTGCCCCACAGGCGATCTTGGTAAATATTTTTTCAATTGATATAAAATTTATCTTGATATCTAATTAATTGATGTTTAATTATTGCTATGAGCAGACATTATCAAAACGATGAACGTGAAAAACTGGTCCTGAAGACCTGGGTTAAATTTTCCAGAGCCCATAACACGTTGAGTCAGATCATGCGCCACAATGTGGAGGAGCAGGGGCTGACGATCTCGCAGTTCGGGGTTTTGGAGGTTTTAGAACACATCGGCCCCTTGTCCGTCAAGGAAGTTGGTCAAAAGTTATTGATGACACCCTCAAATCTGGTCACTGTCATCGATAATTTGATCAAACAGGACCTGGTCAGGCGTGTACCATCCGATCATGATCGACGATCCATTATCATTCATTTGACAGAAAAGGGTACAGAAACCATTAAGCCCGTTTTTCGCCATCATCTTGATCAATTGTTAGAATGCTTTTCAGTGTTGGATGATCAACAACTAATAACACTCGGATCGCTTACAAAGGATCTGGGCTTAAAACAAAACATTAAAGGAAACTTAAAATGAAAAATCTAAAAACAATCGGTCGCTACCTGTTTACAGTACCATTTGCCATGTTCGGCCTCATGCATTTATTTATGGCCAAAGAAATGGCAGGGGTTGTTCCCAGTTGGTTGCCAGGAGGCGTTTTCTGGGTATACATCCTCGGACTTGCATTGCTTGCTGCAGCGACAAGCTTTATCATTCAAAAGCATACCTATCTGGCAGGACTATTGACGGCCGCACTCCTGGTTATCTTCATCTTAACGGTTTTTCTTCCTGACCTCCTCGGGGGCAATCAGATGGCCCTGGGAATGATCTTCAAAGAAATTGGACTCGCTGG
>CAZVSF010000253.1:0-3052 GCA_964630195.1 uncultured Lentisphaeria bacterium | reverse complement strand
ACCTACATCAGAGAAGGTGCCATCACCCATCGAGACAATTTAGGAAATACTGGCCGAACAAATGCTGGTGATGTTCAAGTGATGTCAGCAGGGTCGGGTATCATGCATAGCGAACACAACGAAGAAGCCGAAGATACCCTGCTATTTCAGATCTGGATCCAATCGCATACCCGCGACGTTACGCCACGCTGGGAAACCAGGGCATTCCCTAAGCAGAGTCATAACCAGTTACTTCCCCTGGCCAGTGGGCGTGAAATACATAAAAATAGTGATGTACTCTCCATTTTTCAAGATGCCGCCATTTTTGCAGGTGTGATATCAAAAGGCATGAGCTATACCTACTCGCTTGAAGCAAACCGTCATGTTTATATGGTTCCGGCTACAGGCAAGATCCAGGTAAACGGCCAGGCTGCAAACGCCCGGGATGGCATACACATCGACGAAACAACTGAGTTTGAGATCACCGCAGATGAAGATGCTGAAATCGTCCTCGCTGACCTACCCATCCTGAGCACTTGACATGCCTTTAAAACAGATCATATAATGAAACATTATAATAGCCGATTATCCTCTTATGCTAAAAAAGGTTAAATTTATTATCCCAGCCTATGATGTGGATATGGGTGGGGTCAAAGTAAAACAAGCCTTGCCTACACAGCAGGTTATTCAAGTAGATCCTTTTCTACTCCTGCATCATGGACGCTTCAAGTCACGAGATGATGCGCCTGCTCTCCATCAAGGGTTGGGTCCTCACCCCCACCGTGGATTTACCCCCGTATCATTTGTGGTTGAAGGTGAAGTTCATCATCGGGATAGCCGTGAGCATAGCCAAATTGCCAAGCAGGGTGAAGTACAATGGATGCACGCCGGAGCTGGCATCATTCATTCTGAGCGTCCCTCACAAGCGCTGTCAGAACGCAACGGAACTCAGGAAGTCGTCCAACTCTGGATAAACACACCTGCCAACAAAAAAATGGAACAACCTGATTATCAATACTTTCCGGAGACTGAAATTCCCTTCTTCCTGTCAGTGGACAAGCAATTCAGGAATAAGCTTATCGCCGGGGAATATGCCGGTCTCAAAGGTAAGATCAAGACCCAGAGTGAGTTGCTGGTCTTATGGGGTACTTCAGAGGGAAAGGCAGTTCAAAATCTGGCTATTCCAGAACATTTTAACGTCATGCTTTACGTTTTGAGGGGTGGAATGAGAATATCCGGTTTTGGCAAAATTCTGGCAGAGAGTCTGGCTATCTTTGATGATCAATTCAGTGATGTTGAGATCTCCACCCAGGAGGGCACACAGTTCTTGTTACTTGCTGGTGCCCCTTTGAAAGAAGAGATGGTCCATCAGGGACCATTCGTCATGAATACTGCAACCCAGATCCTGGAAGCCATGCGAGATTACCAAATGGGTAAAATGGGCTTTCTGGTTGAAGAAAGATGAGGAATAGATGCGCGAATACAGCAACGGAGAATTAACCATCGTTTGGAAACCACGACTCTGCTCCCATGTTGGCATCTGTGTCAAAACATTGCCTGACGTATATGACTCTAAAGCGAGACCATGGATTACCCCGGAGGGAGCGTCTACTGAAGACCTGAAGGCGCAAATAGCTTTATGCCCATCAGGTGCCCTCTCATACTACATGAACAATGACCAGTAAAGTCTGAATCCATGGAGATAGGAATAGATAGTTTTGCTGCCAGTAATCTCTCCGGCGATGAATATCAAACCAGCCAGGCCTATAAAGCCCTATCTGAACTACTTGAGCGGATGGAATATGCTGACAAAGTAGGTCTTGATGTTTTCGGTATTGGTGAACATTATCGCAAAGAGTTTCTCGATTCTGCCAACATTGCCATCCTCTCCGCTGCAGCAGCCCGCACCAAAAGGATTAGACTAACCAGTGCGGTCACGGTTTTAAGTGCTGCTGATCCAGTGAGAGTTTTTCAAAATTTTGCTACTCTGGATCTGATTTCAAATGGACGAGCAGAAATTACCGCTGGAAGGGGTTCTTTTACGGATGGTTTTCCTCTCTTTGGTTTAAACCTGCAGGAGTATGATGCTTTGTTTGCAGAAAAACTGGATCTACTTCTCAAAATTAGACAAAATGAACATCTCACCTGGTCAGGAAAATTTCGACCAGATTTAAATGACCAGGCCATCTATCCACGACCACATCAAAAGCAGTTGCCAATCTGGCTTGGTGTGGGTGGAACACCTGAATCCTTTATCAGGGCAGGTCAACTGGGTCTACCCCTCATGGTTGCTGTGATTGGTGGCGAAACCCATCGCTTCCGCCCCCTCATAGACCTTTACAGGCGCAGTGGTGAAAGTGCTGGACATCCACCTGAGCAGCTGCAGGTTGGTCTACACTCCCTGGGATATGTCGGTGAGTCCACACAAAAAGCCCTTGATAAATATTATCCCGGATATGCTGAAACTTTTACGCGAATTGGCAGGGAACGTGGCTGGCCACCAGTAACTCGCAGCCGCTTTGATGCACAAAAAGGAGCCACAGGAGCCCTGGTTATTGGCAATCCACAGGATGTTGCCCAAAAAATATTGAGACACAGTGCAGCGCTTGGCGGAATCTCACGATTTACCTTTCAAATGGATAATGCCGGCTTATCTCACACAGATCTCATGAGATCAATACAGTTAATTGGTGAACAGGTGCATCCCATAGTGAATGCAAAAGAGAGCATCGATGCTGGCCCGTGAGTTTTTAGTAAGCTAGGATCTCAACATCATCCCACATGAATACTCCTATGCATAATCTCCTGGGCTTTAATCTTTCGTTTTGCCTCAGATAATTTATCCAGATCAGCTAGCATTGAATCATCATCTTCGTGTTCCAGGAGATCAACAACATGCTTGATGATATAATCGGGCATCAACCGGGTATACAATTCAGATTCTTCTGTTAGATATTGAGCAGACTGGTAGCAACTTGGCGGTAATTCAGGAATCTCCTTACTCACTTCATCGCCCTGTTTGATGCGTCTTTTGTTCGCCAGTTTAAGTGAAACATCACCATGATCCAGACCA
>CAZVSF010000252.1:0-4255 GCA_964630195.1 uncultured Lentisphaeria bacterium | reverse complement strand
AAAAGTCGGAGTCCCACGAAGCGCCTATCTAAACCTTTTCACCAACGGATAGAACTGGTGGAGAGTGGGTAATGATACCCTGTTGATCCTGATAACTCCGCCATTTTCTGTCTACAAAGGGTGTAAGATACCACACCACCATACACAGGAATAGCCCTGCATAAATATCTACGATATAATGGTGCCTCAGGTAAACCGTGGCCGTAATCAGGGACAGACCAATGGGTAGAAATACCCAAAATAAACCCCTGTGGAACCGCCATGCCATACCCAGGGTAAGAAATGTGATCGTACAATGTAATGACGGAAAGGCACCCCTTGCAGAAGCGGCACTAATATTCACCACAGCGCGTGCACTATCCGAGATCAAGGATGTCCCTTTAAAGATATTGATGGTATATAGATCAGCCAGCGCAAGTCGCGGTGGGGCTGCAGGAAATATTATGTAGAGCATATACCCACCGTAATAGCAAAGCATCATCGTGAGCATAAGGGTACGGAATTCTCGCTTCTCTCCCTTGTAATACATATAGAGCGCCAGGATAACAGTTATCCAGAAATAATTCATATAAGCGAAGGAGAGCCAGTCAGTAAGCCAGGGACGGTAAAATTGCTCGGCCCACACAGTGGGAGATACTCCAAACATCCATTCATCAATAGCATTGAGCTGAAAATGAACATCATGGGGATTGACAAAGTGGATCGTATCATGAAGATTGGTATAAACTGCAATCGCAAATATAAATGGCGCAATCTCTCGGATAAACTTGAAGGCTCGCTTGTCTGGTCGATACCAGAGGAACCAGTAGAAAACAATCATCAATATGAGTGTAACCACAATTCGCGCAATACCACCCTCGATCTTTTTTGAATCTTCGCCAACTGCAGTATAAAAGTACCAATTCGCCCGAACTGTGATCAAAATGGACGGGATCAGAAAAACCAGAAATATGATCTCTTCAATTCGTAAACTCTGTATGCGTTTTACCCAGTTTCTCATGCATCTTCTCCGCTAATACTCACACCACCAAATCGTCTTGATCACTTCTGAGCGACATCCACCAGGCTTAAAATTCCCAGGGAAGCTAAAACAAATATCAGGCAGCCAATCACCGTTCCAACGCCCACTGCCAATTGGGTCTGCTTGCCAGGAAGGTTCATCACCCTGGCCAGAGACATGCCTGTCCAGACGCCACCGCCAAAAGGGATGGCTGTAATTACAAGTGGTCCCAACCAACCGATCTGCATTAGTCTGGCAGTCCACTTCCTTTTACTCATTCGGTTCTGAATTCGTAAGGTGCGATGACGCAGGTATTGCGCCCACCTGAATTTCTCAAAGGACAGATCGTAAATATGATCGATGAAAGCCATCAGTACAAAATCAGACAGAATCACAACAATCCCAATTTCCCAGGCATTTAATCCCAGGAACAATCCCAGTGGGAATGAGGACTTCTTTCCCAAAGTATATTGCGCAAGCAGTAGGGGGAATAGTGCCAGTATTTTATGAGGGATCAGTTGAATCGTCCTCAACTTTTTTAACGATCATCAATCGCTGGTAGGCAGTGTAATTGGTTCCAAGGGCCAGAATAATGATTGAGATCTCCAAAATTATCTCAGAACCAAAATAATTTACACCCCAGGCATTCAGGATGGCTCCCAGGGAAAGGATGACGAATCGCTCAAAGCGCTGCATAAAACCAACCACTTCCTGAACGCCCAATGATTGGGCCCGAGCACGGATATAACTCACCATCATGGAGCCAATGATAGCGAGGAAAGACCAGAAAAACATAGCACCGTCTTTGAAGTGATATGTGATGCCCATAAACACAAACATCTCGACATATCGATCCAGCGTGGAATCCAACGTAGCTCCGAACTTGCTGGAACGTTCCCCGAGGCGGGCTACGGTTCCATCAAGTGTGTCGAGGATACCACTCAGCAGGAGTAGTACTCCAGCCACTGCACTATGCCCGAGTAGAAAGGAGAACGCTGCCACAACCCCGATGATAGAAGCAGTAAAAGAAATTGAATTGGGGTTCATTGAGGCCAGTGGCGTGTGTGAAACGACCGATTTTACAAGTTTATAGTACCCCTCAATAAGGGTATGACGATTAAGCATTCCTGATCACAATTCTATTCATAACTATCATAATATTCATGACCCACATGGGTGATGAGTTCTTCTCCCATCATCCAACGCAACGTATTCTTCAGTTTCGTGAGCTGAATAAAGATATCATGTTCCGGATAGAGTCCCGGGGCTACCATGGGTGCCTTAAAATAAAAGGACAGCCATTCCTGAATACCCCGCATCTTGTTGCGGTGAGCCAGATCGGCAAAAAGCACCAGGTCCAGTACGATGGGAGCTGCAAGAATTGAATCTCGACACAGAAAATCGATCTTTATCTGCATCTTGTAGCCCATCCATCCAAAAATGTCGATGTTGTCCCAGCCTTCTTTGGCGTCACCACGCGGTGGGTAATAATTTATGCGAACTTTATGATAGAGATCTTTATAGAGTTCAGGGTAGGTATCTGGCTGAAAAATGTAATCCAAAGCTCCTTTTTTAGAAACTTCCTTGGATTTAAATGACATGGGATCATCCAGGACCTTACCGTCCCGATTCCCCAGGATATTGGTGGAAAACCACCCTTCGACACCAAGCATCCTGGATTTAAGACCGGGAGCCAGGATCGTTTTCATGAGCGTTTGACCCGTCTTGAAATCTTTACCGGCAATCGGCAATCCTTTGGCCATGGCTAATTCCTGGATCGCTGGAATATCTACAGTCAGATTGGGTGCTCCCATGAGAAAGGGAACGCCACTCTTGAGCGCTGCATACGCATAGATCATGCTGGGAGCAATCAGTGGATCATTGTCGCGCATTGCTGCTTCAAATTTTTCCAGACTGCTGTGAATTTCAGAAGGTTCCATGTATGTCTCGGTGCTGGCGCACCAGATCATTACTTCCCGACTGGTCTGATTACTTTCTCTGAATGATTTTATATCATCCATGAGCATTTCTGCCAGAAGCATCTTATCGGGAGCTGATTTCTTATGGACCCCATCCAGGTTCTTCACATAATTCTGATCAAAAACTGCCTTCATTGGTTTTACAGCTTCCAGAGCGGGTCGCGCTTTTTCCAGATCAGCAGGTGCTAATACATTGGCTCGCGTCGCAGCCTGATAACCATCATCTTCAAAAATATCCCAGGCTCCAAATACCAGATCCTCAAGTTTGGCGAGTGGTACGAAATCCTTTATTTTGGGGCTTCGATTTTCCGTTCGTTTGCCGAGACGAATCGTCCCCATTTGGGTTACAGATCCTATGGGTGCTGAATGCCCGTTAATAATGGCATCAACACCAGCAATAAATGTGGTTGACACTGCCCCTAAACCCGGAATTAGGACTCCCAGTTTCCCCTCTGGTGCTTTTGTATCCAAAGATGACTCCTCTCACTCTATCTATAGAAGACTTTAATTATTTAAAGGCAAAATTTAAACTCGCATCAAGTCAATTCAAGCTATGGATTCGACCTTACGCTTAAGCCTTGATCAGTCGCTCAACAACTTATGAAAATCCCCCTTGTTGTGGGGATTTAATAATAGCTGAGGTCACGTTGATTTTTCAACTTCGAATCACCCCTGTCAACCTTATTTTGCTGCCAATGATGAGAAAACACATTATTCATGAGACCTTCTTCCTTACGCTCCGTGTCGAAGAACTTATTGGTCTGATCTTTATGGTTGTCAGCATAGCAATTGCCAGCCTCGTCAATGTCATTAACTTTACATCTGATATTCCAGACTCACAAAATATGACCAGTGTTGTTGTGCGTCTTCTCATCTCTACACTCTTTGTCTTGCTGTTGTACACATACATCATCCCCCGCGCTCAAAATAAAAGGATGATGATCCTGAGGGACTTTGCACCCATTCTGTTTGTCCCCGTGATCTACTTTAATCTCCAGGATGTCATTTTCATGGTTCATCCCAGGGATGTGCACAACATCCTGGTAGATCTGGATTCAACCTTTATGGGAATGCAACCTACGGTCTGGGCAGAGTCATTTTATCACCCCCTTTTGACTGACTGGTTTTCATTAAGTTATTTGAATTATTATTTCATCACCCCAACGCTGCTGATCCTCCTCTTTTCACAGAAGAAAGCTGAGCATTTTAGAGTTGTAATGGTCACTGTCATGACAAGCTATTTCATTGGTTTTCTGGGCTATATTATTTTTCCAGC
>CAZVSF010000251.1:0-4282 GCA_964630195.1 uncultured Lentisphaeria bacterium | reverse complement strand
TCCTGATGTTGTGTTGTTGTATAGAATGGGTGATTTTTACGAAAGATTTGGGGAGGATGCCAAACTAACCTCAAAGGTGTTGGGTATAACGCTCACCAGCCGTTCCAATGGTAAAGCGGCCAAGGTGCCCCTGGCTGGATTTCCCTATCATGCTCTCGATTCCTATCTCTACAAGTATATGCAGGCAGGACTTCGAGTTGCCATTTGTGAGCAAGTCGAGGATCCAAAACTGGCTAAGGGAATTGTGAAAAGACAGGTTGTTGAAGTTGCCACGCCTGGGTCTGCCATGAGTGAGCAATTTCTTACAGCCAAAGAATCCAATTTTCTCGTGTGTGTCTATGCCGGTAAAAAGCGTGTGGGATTGTCATTCCTGGATGTTTCAACAGGAAAGTTTAAGGTGTTGGAGCTTCAGCCCAGCCAGGTAAGAGCATTTCTCGCTGGATTGGCACCTCGTGAAATCCTTCTTTCCGAAGATGATTCTGAATCTGAATCCTATCTGGGGAAGGGGAAGTGGTTGTTGACCCGCGTTGAAAGCTGGGTATTTAATCCTGATTTTGCCATCAGTGAACTTACCAGGCAGTTCAAGACCCAGGGCTTGAAAGGTTTTGGTATGAGTGGCATGAGTGCCGGCACATCTGCCGCAGGTGCCATCCTCTACTATTTACAAAGCTACCAGGGGCGTGATTTGAAACATGTCACGGGGGTTCAAACCTTGAGTGCCGAGGATTGGATGACCCTTGATGATGATTCGCTTCGGAACCTTGAACTATTTCACTCCCTGAGAGGAGGGGGAGATGAAGGAACCTTGATCTCCACCCTGGATGAGACTGTGACTTCAGGTGGTGGTCGTCTGCTCAGGGATTGGCTGCACAAACCCCTGCTGGATAAGGAAAAAATCGAAAACCGACTGGATCAGGTCCAGGTCTTTTTTGATCATGCGGATATGCGCCGGGATCTGCGCGAGATTCTCAAACAAATATCAGATCTTGAACGCCTGCTCTCAAAATTAAGTTCAACACGGGGTTCAGCTCGCGATCTGGCTGGGCTGCGAAGCTCAATACATTTATTACCGGAACTGGCAAGGCTCCTTGATGATAAGAACATCCATAAAATTGGTCTTCATGTGGAATCATTGCCAGATGTCAGCGATTTGCTTGGGGAGCTGGAGCGCCTCATTGTGGATGAGCCACCTGTATCGGTTAAAAATGGAGGATTGATCCGAGATGGTATCGATGCCGAGCTTGATGAAATCAGAGGAATAGCTCGTAATGCCAAAGCCTGGCTGGTGGATTTTCAGGCATCTGAGCGACAACGTCTTGGTATTTCATCCTTGAAGGTGGGCTACAACAGGGTATTTGGGTATTACATCGATATTACCAACACCCATAAAGAGCTTGTCCCGGAAGACTACATTCGCAAACAAACCCTGGTCAATTCAGAGCGCTTCATCACTGAGGAGCTGAAGGAGTACGAAGAAAAAGTTCTCCATGCCGAGGAACGCTATACTGCCCGGGAATTTGAGATCTTTGATGAACTGAGAAATAAGGTGTTGGCAGCAGCCATCGAGATCCAGCAGATTGCAGATTTTATTGCCAGGCTGGATGTGGTAAGCACCTTTGCAAAAATATCCTATGATCGAAATTATTGCCGTCCGGAATTAAACCAGAGCCTTGAGATAAGGATCTCCAATGGTCGGCATCCAGTGATCGAGCAATTACTTCCCGTGGATGAAGCTTTTATCCCAAATGATTTGATCAGCGATGCTAAATCAGATCAGATCCTATTGATCACCGGTCCAAATATGGCGGGAAAATCGACTTATCTGCGACAGATCGGATTGCTGGTTCTGCTGGCTCAAATTGGGTGTTACATCCCTGCTGATATAGCCAGTATAGGCTTGGTTGACAGGAGTTTCACACGCGTCGGTGCCTCCGATAATCTGGCGGGGAGCGAGTCCACATTTCTTGTAGAAATGAATGAAACGGCCAATATCCTGAACAATGCAACACAACGTAGTTTGATACTTCTGGATGAAATTGGTAGAGGGACATCCACCTATGATGGACTTGCGATCGCCTGGGCGCTGATCGAGTATCTTCATGGGAAAGCTGAACAGGCCGCTCGTACCTTATTTGCCACCCATTATCATGAATTGACCAAACTGGAAGGTATTTTACCAAGACTTAAAAATTACAATGTTGCTGTTCGTGAATATGATGAAAAAGTGATCTTCCTGAGAAAAATAGTTCCTGGTGGTGCCAGCAAGTCCTACGGTATCCATGTCGCCCAAATGGCTGGTGTTCCCCTGCCAGTTATCCAGCGAGCGAATGAAATTCTATCTGATCTGGATTCTGGCGAGATCAGTGTCCGTTCAGATGAGATCAAGGAGAGCCTGCCCACATTTGACTCGCATCAAATGACGCTATTCGATAAACAGGAACGCGTGCTGCGCGATAAACTCAAAGGTCTCAAGTTGGATCAGATGACACCCCTGGAGGCTATGGTCTTATTGGACGAAATGGCCAGAAGCATTGATGAGGACAACTAATGCGGAACCATGAGAGTAAGTGACGCGTAAGCCAGCTATGAAATATTTATTGACCTTGATCTTTCTTCCCACACTCCTACTGGCAGAGTCGGTCTCATATGGTGAAGACCCCTTTGTCCTGGGCATGTCCATAGATGCCTATGCACTGGGAAACATCAAAGCGCTTCCCATGGCTAATCCCAGTCCGGGAGCCAATGCTGCATTTTTTGAATATCGTTCTCCCAAGCTTGGATTTCAGCATACAGAGGGCTTTGGGGGTGTTTACCAGACGGATGTTTTGACTGGGAATAAGGATAATTGGTCATTTGTATTGTTTCGTGGCGGGGTCAGTGGTATCCCCAACACCCTGGATGCACTGCTGGATTATGGATCTGATGGTGTGGCAAATACGGACGATCCTGACGGCACAGAAAGTAATGGAGAACTGGATCCTGGTGAGCGATTGAGCATTAATTCAATAAGCTATTTCAGTACCCAACAGTTTTTAGCCGAAATGGGATATTCTCATGTACTCAACCCCAAATTGGCACTCCATGGTACAGCTCGACTGCTCTATCATGACCTGTATACTGAAAGTGGCTGGGGTGTCGGGTTTCATGGCGGCCTGTTATATCAGCCGTTCAATAAATTGCACCTGGGATTAGAGGTCACGGACCTGCTCAGCACGACACTCTTCTGGAGCTCGGGTCTCACAGAAGTATTTGCACCTCAGATGTTTGCAGGCGTTGATTATTATTTAGAGTTTGAAAAGATCCCTTTCATGCTGCATCCCATCGTTCAGCTGGAGTTCGCTCTCTCAGGAGATCAGGCTGAAATGAACCATGAGGGCTGGGGCCTGTCGACAGGACTGGAAATTGGATTCCAGAACCAACTGTTCATTCAATTGGGGCGAAATGCTCTGGATCAGTTCCAGGTTGGAGCGCAGATTCGCACAAAATATGTTGATTTGCATTATGGTACTGGCTTTTCAGAATTAACCGAAGTGGCGGGTCAGACCCACCGTGTTGGTGTGGCTCTTCACCTCGGTGAGTTTGATTTATTCTGATGGCACCAGAGCTATTTTAATTTTAATAGAAAAAACAATCGGGGAGGGAAATGATGGAGCTTAATCGCCAATCAGCCTGGGATTTATTGTGTGAATATACTGGAAGTGAATCTTTGAGAAAACATGCACTGGGTGTGGAAGCTGCCATGCGTGCCATGGCCTTAAAATATGGTGGTGATCCTGAGGTCTGGGGTATCACTGGACTCCTGCATGATTTTGATTACGAGAAATACCCGACCGCCGAAGAACATCCCTACAAGGGTAACCAAATACTCAAAGCGCTGGGTTATCCCCAGGAAATACTAGATGCCATTATGGGACATGCTGCTTACACGGGGGTTGAACGGAAATCCCTCATGGCAAAATCCCTCTTTGCTGTCGATGAGTTAGTGGGGTTTATCTTTGCTGTCACCTATGTTCGTCCCAGCAAATCGGTTCATGAGGTTGCTCCCAGATCAGTTCGGAAAAAGCTGAAGCAAAAGTCTTTTGCAGCAAGTGTCAATCGAGAAGATATTGTTCAGGGCATTCAGGAGCTCGAGCTGGATGAAAATGAACATTTCCAGTTTGTAATTGATGCCTTATGCGAAATTTCAGAATCGATTGGTCTGGGTGGAGCTCCAGCCGCTTAGCCCGCATTTATTCCGAACAACGCAGTCAGAAATCAAAATAACAAGTCAGGTTGTGCTGCC
>CAZVSF010000250.1:0-4286 GCA_964630195.1 uncultured Lentisphaeria bacterium | reverse complement strand
TGATTTGACTGGTTATCTTACTGAAGATCAACTTGAACAATTAGCTCTAGACTGGTTCCGGAACCAGGAGTACGATATTGTATATGGTCCCGATATTGCCTGCGATGGTGATAGACCAGAGCGAAAGGACTACAACCAGGTAATTCTGACAAACCGGCTCCTGACTGCAATAAAAAAGATTAATCCTGCCGTTCCACAGGCCATTCTGGAATCCGTTGTCCATCAGTTGGAAAAACCTGAACACCTGTCTTTGACCCAGAATAACCGCGCTTTCCATGAATTGCTGCTGGATGGTTTTCCTGTAGAGTATGAGATTGATGGGAATCGCCGTGGTGATCGTGTAAAACTAATTGATTTCAATAATCCAGATCAGAATGAGTTCCTGGCTGTCAACCAGTTTACGGTCAAAGGTACTAAGATGCACCGGCGGCCAGATATTGTCATTTTCATCAACGGGTTCCCCATCATTGTAATTGAGCTAAAAAAACCCACCGATGAAAAGGCCGACATTTGGAAAGCCTACGATCAGATCCAGACTTATAAGGATGAGATACAGGATCTATTTGTCTGCAACGAGGTCCTCGTCATCTCTGATGGGTTCAATGCCAGATTGGGGTCGCTGACTGCATCCGAAGAATGGTTCATGCGCTGGCGGGCAGTAAAGAATGAACAGGACAAACCCCTGGTCGAGTTTGAACTAGAAACCATGATTCGTGGCTTCTTTGACCGGGAAATGCTCCTGGATTATCTGCACTATTTCATCCTCTATGAGGAAACCGGCGGCAACATAGTAAAAAAAATTGCCGGGTATCACCAGTACCACGCAGTTCGGGCTGCTGTTGAATCAGTTGTAGAGGCAAGTCGTCCTGATGGTGACCGAAAAGGTGGTGTTGTCTGGCATACCCAGGGCTCCGGTAAAAGCATATCCATGGCCTGTTTCACCGGTAAGCTCCTGCAGCGGGAATCAATGCAGAATCCAACCATTGTTGTGGTAACGGACCGCAATGATCTGGACGGTCAGCTGTTTGAAACATTCAGTGATTCCAAAATGCTGTTGAAGCAGACACCGGTGCAGGCTGAATCCCGTGAAGCACTGAGGGACCTACTGAAAGATCGACCCTCTGGCGGAATCATCTTTACTACTATTCAGAAGTTTGCCCCGGAAAAGGATGATAACCGTTTTAAACAGCTTACTGACCGCACCAATATCGTGGTCATCGCTGATGAAGCTCACCGCAGCCAGTACGGGTTTAACGCCGTCCTTGATAAGAATTCCAATATCTACAAATACGGCTATGCCCAGCATATGCGGGATGGCCTTCCTAATGCCACCTTTATTGGATTTACCGGTACGCCGGTTTCACTGGTGGATAAAGATACCCAGGCTGTCTTCGGTGAATATGTCAGTATATATGATATTCAGGATGCAGTAGATGACGAGGCTACTGTCCCGATCTATTATGAAAGCAGGCTGGCCAAATTGAATCTGGACGAAGCAGCTGTTCCACACATTGACGATGATGTGGAAGAAGTGCTGGAGGATGACGAGGATACTGCTTCCCGCGAAAAAACAAAGAGTAAATGGGCAGCACTTGAGAAACTGGTTGGTGCCCAGAATCGAATGGACCAGGTTGCAGAAGATATTGTCAATCATTACGAGACTCGTACTGCATCAGTGGAAGGTAAAGCCCTTGTAGTCTGTATGAGCCGCGAGATATGTGTTCAGATGTATGACGCCCTGACAGCTTTAAAACCTGAATGGGATAATGATGATCCGGAAAAGGGATCAATCAAAATTGTCATGACTGGTTCCGCATCGGACAAAAAACACCTTCAAAAGCATGTTTACAGCCGTCGTGTTAAAAAGCGGCTGGAGAAACGGTTCAAGGATCCCAAGGATGAATTGCAAATAGTGATTGTTCGGGATATGTGGCTGACTGGTTTCGATGTCCCCATCTGCCACACGATGTATATCGACAAACCAATGCGGGGCCATAATCTGATGCAGGCCATCGCCCGGGTTAATCGGGTGCTTAAAGGCAAAGATGGCGGTGTGGTGGTGGATTACATCGGTATTGCCAATGAGCTTCGCAAAGCCATGAAAACCTATACCGAAAGCAAAGGTAAAGGCAAACCAACTGTTAATACAGCTGAGGCATTGGCCAAGCTGAATGAATTAATTGATGTGGTGCAAAATCTGTTCAGTGGATTTGACTACTCAGGATTCAAAAAGCACCCTAACCGTCTGCTAGTACCAGCAGCTAACCATATTCTGGGACTGGATGAAGGTAAGAAACGGTATGCAGACACTGTACTGGGAATAACAAAAGCATTCTCCCTGTGCAGTACATTGGATGAAGCCAAAGCCTATCGTGAGGAAATAGCTTTCTTCCAGGCCGTTAAAGCTGTAATCATTAAATTCACGGCAGTTCCACCAAAATCCGAGGAAAAGCGGGACAGCCTGCTAAAACACATATTGGACAATGCTGTGGTGGCTGAAGGTGTTGAGGATATCTTTAAGTTGGCCGGTGTGGAGAAGCCAGATTTAAGTATCCTCTCTGATGAATTCCTGGATGAAGTCCGTAGAATGCCGCATAAAAACCTGGCCGTTGAACTATTACACAAGCTCCTGAATGACGAATTCAATTCCAGGTTAAAGTCTAATGTTGTACTGGGAAAGAAATACAGCGAACTGCTAAAGAATTCCATCAATAAACTTATTTCCAGAGGTGTCGAAAGTGCCGAAGTGATCAAAGAGTTGATTGAAATTGCCAAAGAATTCAAGAAGGCAGCTGAAAAAGGTGAGAAACTCGGGCTGAATTCTGATGAAACAGCATTTTACGATGCACTGGCTAACAATGAGTCAGCTATCAAAGAATTAGGCGATGAAAAGCTGATGGAAATCGCCCATGTGCTGGTGGAAAAGCTACGGAAAAGCACCACCGTTGATTGGCAGGTACGAGAATCTGTCCGGGCGAAGCTCAGGAATCTTGTTCGTGTGACTCTCAAGCGGTATAAATACCCACCAGATAAGCGTAAGGAAGCCGTGGATCTGGTATTGGAACAGGCTACTGTTCTCGCTGAATCCTGGACGGATGCGACTTGAAGAATGCACATGATGTTATAATATATCATGATGAGACCTCAGATGCTGGTCCTGGTAGCTTAAAAGGTCATGTGCTCTTATGGGTACCAACTGCATTACATGTAAAGTCCGAAACACCACTTTTTGGTGTTGAAGAAACAACTGTCAACTCTGCTGATATGTTGTATGATGGTATTATTAATATCCGCACGAAGCACGATTTTAATAGACAGTTCCATTTCTGTGATATCAGTGGAACTAAGTGGACAAAATATGATGTTCCAGTCCATGAAGTAGCAAGTATTGCAGTTGACGCCCTACGTTCAAAACGTCCTAACGTGTTCAAATTTCCACTTTGCTGCAAGGTCGCTGTGCTATTCTATCGTAAAAAAGCAGATTTATCTATGTACGGTGGATCAATCGGCAAAGAGCAGCATATGCGTCACAATGAAACAGTACTTCGAATGCTTCTAAAGGGAGCCGCGCATTATCTCTACGATGATGATAATCAGGTTCAGATTAATAATATTATAACCGATGGGGAACCAAACCACCGAAATTTGGACCAGGCACGGATATTATGGCAACTTCTATTCGATGAGGGCCAAGGAAGAAACCCTCTGCGTGATTATGTGAGCTTTTCACGCGACGCCACGATTGAACATATTCCCTCAAACCACAGGAAACATGTTATAGGAAGCCAAAACTACATAAATGCTAACTTTCTTCAGATTGCAGATATGCTCTTAGGCGGAGTGATCCACTCTTGCCAAAAAGAATGCCATGAGCAAGAACCTCCACCACTCGGGTCAACTCTGGATAGTAAACGAGATATAGTTACAACTCCAATAAAACAGATGTTGGATAAAACAAGCCGAGGGAGCGAATTTAAACATAGTGGTCATTATAATTCTTTCACAGTATCCGAGGTAGAATTTGACAAGAAGAATATTCTTTTCAGGAAGATCAACCCTTGCCATGTAGATTTACCATTAGCACTGCTACAACAAGAATTAGACTATGATAACTAAGAGGCAAAACCAGAATTATTATTTAGCCCCGCCATTTCCCGTATAGAAACTCCCACCGAGAGCTGATGGGGTATTATACTATATAATTAATGAAGTCTGGCCGTTCCGTGCCCACCCCCTTCTATATAAGCACAAAATATTCAACCCAGGTTGACATTATTCTAGCCGGC
>CAZVSF010000249.1:0-4335 GCA_964630195.1 uncultured Lentisphaeria bacterium | reverse complement strand
TCAGATCCCGGGGTTTTGGGCGCTGCAACATTTCCTTGCCCACCTGCTTGACCAGCCGTCGATAGCGCTGACCCTCTTCCTGCCGGGAGACCATCCGGGCGAAGAATCGGGATTCGGCTAGGCTGGAGGGGGAACGATAGCTGGTGTCACGATCGAAATAATGCAATTCCTTGTGGGGGGGCAGCCAGAGTTCGGGATGTCTGCGGAGATTGTTGTAGAGCCAACCTGTTCCGCAGCGCGGCGCGCCGATACCCAGGAAACGGGGTCCGGTATGCACCTGATTTTTTGTACGCAGATTATTCACATCCATATCCGGGTTCAATTTTACGCTTGGCAGTCACTGGAATGGGCCAATGATAGCAGGGGAACGTGTGAGAGAGAAGGAAGAAAAGTGTCTTTCAAATTAATTGACACCGTTTACTCACTTTAGCAGTGGATCAGTTTATGAGGGAAAGGTCACTGTCGCGCAAGGAGGTGCAGGTTGTTGAGATGCTGTTGAAGCCAAAGGAATCAAAACGTATGTCCAAGTTGGTAGGGCAATGAAAAAGGGCTGGTCACTACCAGCCCTTCTTTCTAATCGAAATAGGTTTGCTTAGCAATCAGATCAGGCATTGACCTTCAACCATTCGAGAGCATCCTTAACGTTGTTTAGCTCCACCAGCTGAAGCCCGTGAGGACCAGTCTTTGCTGAATAAGATGCGATCGTGAGCTTCGTTAAAGAACTTACCTGTGACGTAATGGTAATAAAATACTTTACACCGATCTCGGCAAACTTGGGAAAAATGTCTGAGCCAATGAATTGCTGGATCTGCGCACTGAAATTACCTTTGGCCTGTGAGGAGTCAACTATCCATGCCTTCACACCTTTATCACGCGCGAAATTAACACCTTTCACCAGCACAGCATCGCTGAATTCCTCAAGACTAACCCCATAATCTTGCCAGGTGTCCACGATGGCCTTTACCTCTGAATTCCAGTTGACGGATACTTTCCCAGGGATCTCATGAACATGCATTTCTGCCTCCACCATTGGATTGAAATAACAAAAGGGTATACTGGAGTCTAGATGGTCCACTCCAAACTATCCCCTACACATATATGATCGCCGATTGAAGCAGATTCTTTAATAGCTCTACAGTCCAAGGAAGTTTAGCGCATCTTCAATCCGTTGAAGGGAAAGGAAGTGCCGGCTGTGCGGATTTTTTTTAACATTTGGCACCGTTTGGGTAAAAATCAAAGAGAGTATTTGCTAGCATCCTAATCAAGTTGTGGACACCTGCAGGTGTCGTTGTCTCAAGTTGATTCGCTTCCTGTGTTGAAGCGTTTTTGGTTTAATTCTCTGACCTCTAGCATGTTTTGACCGAAAGTGAAAACTGCGGAAGACGGAATTCCCGCCTGCAGACTGCGCTAGCAATCAGGCAGACCAGTCCGACAGTCGTCAGACTGGCGGGGAATCGCGCTCGATTCTCTCGCTAGCTAGGCAAATTCGTACTCCTCATAAAAGGGAAACAGGCCACCTGATGGCGGGCTGTTTCCCTTTGTGGCCAGGGACCTGTCTACGCTCTTCGAGCTAGGCCAAAGCAGGCGGAATTGCCTGCGGGCTTCGCCCTCGGCTCTGCTGCGAGAGCTGCCACTGGCAGCCCTCTCCGCGGTGAACTGCCGACCTGCCTGCGCTCTTTGAGCTACGGCAAGGCAGGCACGGGGATTTTCAGTACCTTGCTTTGTCTTATGTATCAGGCACTTACGGGGACGAGTCACCAAATCGTCACTAGTTATCAAAAACCCCTGAGTTTTGAGGTCAGGGGCCAGTTACCACGCGTTTGCATACGATTATTTCAAGTAAAGCATTTTGATCGTCTTCGTGTACGATCCAGCCTGCAATCTTGTTAGGTACAACCCGGTTGGGACTGGTCGACCAGTTTCGTCAAGTCCATTCCAGGTATGTTCATACCATCCAGCTGTCTGACTTCCTGAGTCAATTGTTTTAACTGTATTCCCACGCATGTCATAGATAACAAGGGAGACTGCTACATCTTCTGGCAATCCGTATCTGATCGTTGTGCTGGGATTGAAGGGATTGGGGTAGTTTTGTTTAAGTGAAAAACTGGCAGGGATCTCATTCTGATCCAGATCTAGCCCCACTAACTGGAAATCAGCCAGCAGCAAAACCAAAGTATCGACTGGAATTTCAACCCCTGAAGCAGTAACAGGTGATTCAGATGAACCTTCTCCATACCGATTCCATTCTGATGTATAAGCATAGATATAATAGGGTGGCTCCAATCCATTCCGCTCATCATGTTCTTCGTTCGAAATAAAGTCGACCTCTATATCAGCAGGCATATAACCACCGGTATTGATGAGTTGGTAATAGCGTTTGAAGTTATTTGGTTCTCCATTATCCATTGCATAGGACTCACCAGTGTAACAGTTGATGGTCCCGTCAAGACCATTGCTGAGGGTTAGCCCTGCAAATTCTGTTATGCCCATTCTTTCGCCTGAGGATATTTGACCTGCAAAATACCCGGATCCATGCTGGATCAATTCTCCATCTATCTCAAAATAGACACCGCCGGTCATTTCGACGACAATGCCTTCATCGATTTCCAGATTGACCTGTGCCAGGAGGGAAATTGTAGTAAAACACCACAAAAAGATGATTCTTCCCGTGCTTTTCATTTTATCCCCCCTGATGTTTTTGTTGTTCTACCGGATTGGGTGGCACCTCCGTAAAATCAACTTTCAAACTTTCCAGAATGCTTTTGAGCTCTGCCATTTGCGTTTTGAGTTTCTGATTGTCAGCAGCCAGTTCACGTAAGGAATCGTTCTCTTTTTCAAGTGCATCAATTCTGTCAGCCATTTCGCTGCTACGTTTTTCAAGGGCCTTGATGGCGATCATGTTGATACCGCTGAGGTCTGAGGCACAAATTGTGGTATCAGTCCCTATTGTTCCGATCCCATCATGACCAAAGGCGCTGAAAAAATCCTGAGCCATGGGTCCGTAATGCCGGAAACGGCTGGCATCCTGTCCTTTGAAGTTCCAGCTACCCAACCTAAACCGGTTTATTTTTCTAAGGACTGCTTCTCCATCCGCAGATATGATATTCTCTTTTTTTGTTGAATCCGAGGTAGATGTCCAGGCCACCTGACCTTCAATTACAGTTACTTGAGTATCACCGATACGGACTTTGTTACTTGCATTGACTTCTGCATATGCACCAATTGCTGTGGCGTTGGTCAGGTTGTTGGCAGACACATCTGCCGAATAGCCTAAAGCCGTGTTTCCATACCCGCTGGTATTGTAAATTAGTGCATTTACCCCGGTAGCCGTATTCTTGTTTCCTGTCGTGTTGTAACCGAGCGCTCCTTTTCCGCTGGCTGTATTCTCAAAACCTATGGTATTTGAATAAAGCGCTCCTCGTCCGCTGGCTGTATTATCATCACCTGTGGTGTTGGAAGCGAGCGCGTCAGAGCCACTGGCTGTATTATCATCACCTGTGGTGTTGGAAGCGAGCGCTCCATGCCCACCTGCCGAATTTTCATACCCATTGGTGTTGGAAAGAAGCGCATGAAATCCACTGGCAGTATTTTCAGACCCTGTACTGTTATAATAAAGGGCTCCTGTACCACTTGCCAGGTTCTCATACCCCGTAGTATTGGAATAAAGCGTATTCACTCCGTTAGCTGTGTTCCTATATCCCTCTGTGTTGGAATAAAGTGCTTTATGACCGCTAGCTGTGTTTTCATACCCTTCGGTGTTGGATAAAAGCGCCTGATATCCACTGGCCGTATTTTCAGACCCTGTAATGTTATAATAAAGGGCTCCTGTACCGCTTGCCAGGTTCTCATAACCCGTGGTATTAGAATAAAGCGCATTCACTCCGTTAGCTGTGTTGTAATTTCCGGTGGTGTTGGTATTAAGGGAATTGGAACCGCAGGCCGTGTTGTAATTTCCGGTGGTGTTTGTTTGAAGCGCTCCTCGTCCGCTGGCCGTGTTGAAATTTCCGGTGGTGTTGGAAGCGAGCGCTTCTTCTCCGCTGGCCGTGTTGTCAGAACCTGTGGTGTTGGAAGAAAGCGCATAAAATCCGCTGGCTGTGTTCTGTATGCCTGTGGTGTTTGATTGAAGCGCTGTCGCTCCGCTGGCTGTGTTGTAAGAACCTGTAGTGTTTGATTGAAGCGCTCCCAATCCGCTGGCCGTGTTGTAATTTCCGGTGGTGTTGCCGTCCAAAGCAAAGAAACCTACCGCAGTATTATACTGTCCATCAGAACCGCTGGTATGTGTGAGACTTCCGCCACCGTTCCCCAGGTAAAGCGTACCTTCAAAATCACCCTGAT
>CAZVSF010000248.1:0-4337 GCA_964630195.1 uncultured Lentisphaeria bacterium | reverse complement strand
GTGGTTTTTAATGAAACTTCTACGGGTGTGATGAATCCGCTGCGGGAAATCGGTGAGGTCGTAAAAAAATATCCAGATGTGCTCCTCATGGTGGACGCCGTCAGTGGAATGATGGGAGCGCCCATCAAAGTGGATGAGTGGGGCATAGATATGGCTCTGGCGAGTGTTCAGAAGGCATGGGCTCTGCCACCTGGTTTCGCTATCACTTCACTTTCAGACAGAGCGCTTGAACGCAGCAGATCAATTCCTGATTCACAAAAAGGTTTCTACTTTGATTTTGTCAGAATGCATCAGGCTGGTGAGAAATCCGAGACCATGGTGACACCAAGCATCCCTCATTTATATGGTCTCTCCAAACAATTAGACAAGATCAAAGCTGAAGGTTTGGAAAATAGATTTTCCCGACACCGGGAGATGGCAGAGAAGGTAAGAAACTGGGGCAAGGAGAGATTTGGACTTTTCGCCCAGGAAGGATATGAGTCCGACACGCTGACCTGTTTCAGCAATAATATGGGGTTAGATTTGATTGCGCTGGCATCTGAAATGAAGTCAAAGAATTATCTCATTTCAGGTGGATATGGTGATCTAAAGGGCAAGACCTTTAGACTTGCACATATGGGGGACTTAAAAATGGATGATATGAATGATGTACTGGATGTATTAGACGGGGTGATTGAAAAGCTATGAGTAAAAAAGTATTGATTACAGACCCACTTTCACCTGCAGGAATTGAGGTTTTGAAGGCAGCGGGTCTTGAGGTGATAGAGATCCTTGATCAGGATATGGAAAAGATCCAGAGTACACTTCCCCTGGTTGAGGGCTGGATCATTCGCAGTGGGACGAAAATCGGACCAGAGGACATAGCCAGAGCAAGTTCACTGAAGGCCATTGGTCGAGCAGGTGTTGGCGTTGATAATATTGATATCAAGGCAGCGACTGCCAATGGTGTGGTGGTCATGAACACACCAGGGGGAAATACTATTTCAGCAGCAGAGCATACGATCGCCCTGATGATGTCGCTTGCGCGGAATATTCCCGCAGGTGATAGCTCCATGAAGGCGGGCAAATGGGATCGCAAGGCACTTGTCGGCACTGAGCTGAATGGTAAAACCCTTGGATTGATCGGTCTGGGGCGAATTGGTCAGGAAGTGGCCCGCAGGGCTCTGGGTCTTCAGATGAAAGTAATTGGCTATGATCCATATGTTTCCCAGGACCAGCTGGTTGTTAAAGATGTTCAAGTTGAGAAGCTGGATGCTGTTCTGAAGACGGCAGATATTATTTCACTTCATCTACCTCGGACTGAGGATACACTTGATATGATCAGTGGCCCTGAGTTGGAAATGATGAAATCCACTGCTTTTATCATTAACTGTGCCAGGGGAGGTTTGATCAATGAATCGGATCTTGCCAGCGCGCTGAAGGATGGCCTGATCGCTGGAGCTGCAGTTGATGTCTACACCAGCGAACCAGCCGTGGACAATCCGCTTATTGGAGCACCGCATATTGTGCTGACACCCCATCTTGGCGCGAGCACCCGTGAGGCTGGTGAAAATGTTGCCGTGCAAATCGCAGCACAACTCCGTGATTACCTTATTGATAATCGACTAAGTAATACCCTCAACCTGCCTATTGCAGATATGAGTATCTTAAAAACCATGGGCGACTCCCTTGAACTGGCCTATAAACTGGGGAGTTTGCAACATCCTCTACACGATGCAGGTATCAAATCTATCCGGATAAGCTACAATGGCGACCCGGAGCAACTTACACCACTGTTATATTCAGCATTCGAAGGCGTCATGAAAAAACGGTTCGATGGCGTGATCAATCTTATCAATGCAAAATCTATCGCTGAATCCCGTGGAATCTCCCTGAGCACTTTGTCTGACCCCAACGTGAGTCAGGTCCAAAAGGTCATAGCTGTCAGGGTAGAATCTGCAGAAGGTGCAGACTGGGAATTACTGGGCTATACCGATCAACGCGGAGGGAATAGGCTCATCAGGGTGAATGAATATCATGTGGATGTCTTGCTTGATGGTCCTCTTCTCATGGTACTGAATGCAGATATCCCTGGGGTCGTAGGGGAAGTCGGTACTTTGTTGGGTAGTTGTGGTGTCAATATCGCCGAGTATTCTTTGAGCCGTCTGGAAAAGGATACTGCACTGTCACTCATTAAGTGTGATTCAGCTCCCACCGAGGAGATCATTGGAAAATTAAAGAGTATTTCTTCCATCAAGTCGTGTTATTTTCTAGGGTGACAGTTTTTATTAGTTTTGCACGTGGGTGGATTTACTGTCACTCTATCTACGAGAAACTATAGAGGTAAATTATGAGTGAAGAAGAAAAACAACCTGAGCAAGAAGAAAAACAAGCTCCTCAAGAAGAGCCCCAATCAGAAGGTCGTTCGAAAATGATGAATGACATGCTGAAAGGCTTACGCGATTTCGGAACCGCTGCTTTGGATAAGGCGGAAGAATATGGCAAAATCGCTTCAGATAAAGCGGAAGAGCTCACAAAGCAGGGAAAAACGAAATTAGATATACATCAACTCAATCGTAGCCGTTCAAAACAACTAGCCGAGTTGGGTCAGTTGGTTATGGATTTAGGGGATGAAAAAAACCTGAAGAAGCTCGCTGAGCACGAAATTTATCTTACCCTCGTTAAATCTATAAAAGACATTGAGGTAGAGATTAAAGAAAAAGAAGCACATGATGAAAGTGCTGAATTGGAAGCTGACGAAACCAAGCAGGATTAATGGCTAATTCTTATTGCTGGGAAATGATGCTGCAATTCGTTTAAAGTGACTCAAAAAACCTTGTTATCAATTGTGCAACGGAGTATACTTCGGAGTCAAGGCGGATTGTAATAAAAAGCGATAAATGATCGGAAGGAAAAATAGTATTAACATGAATACCGGTGATGGATTTCGGTTTTTTCTGATCAATGATAAAAAGAATAGTGTTAGAGAAATGTTCTTCTCTAAACCAATGGTGATGTCACTTAGTATCACCGCCATGCTTGTGGTTATGGGTGTGGGTGCTTTCCTTTTCTCCAGCCTGTCCAACACGCAATACGACATTAAAGTGCAAAGCCTTAAAAGCCAGAATAAAGAGCTGGTTCACGTTATGGAAGACATGCAAATACGGCTTGATAATGCAGAAACTCAGTTGACTCAACTCGTCAACCAGGATGAGGCACTGCGTACCTATGCAGATCTCCCCTCCGTGGATGATGATGTCCGGGCCCTGGGTACTGGTGGTGCAGTCAATGATTTTGCACAAAACTACAATGATCTGATCCCTTTGACCAATCTGAATCTTAATTCACTCGAGAGTAACATTTCAAGTCTTGGACGTGAGATCACCTTACAGCTTAATAGCTATGAACAGATCTATTCCAAGCTATCGCAGGATGTAGAGCGCTTGCGCAAAACACCTTCCATCCCACCAGTGAATCGAGGATATTTGACATCTTCCTTTGGAACTCGCTCAGATCCTTTTACCGGGAAGCGTAGAATGCATCATGGTCAAGATTTTGGTGTGCTCTCAGGCACGCCAGTCTATGCGCCGGCAGATGGTGTTGTAAAATCAAGGAATGGAAAGACAGGGTATGGCAATACCGTCATTTTGGACCATGGCTACGGCATTAAAACAATATTTGCACACTTAAGCCGCTACGCTGTGAAACAGGGGAGTAAGGTCAAACGAGGCGATTTGATCGCTTATTCGGGGAGCACTGGAAGAAGTACCGGACCTCACCTTCACTATGAAGTACGTGTAAATAACGTCCCTGTTAATCCGAGACATTATTTTCTGACTGACAAGATCGAATTGTAATCATATCGAATTAGTATTTTTTATACGTCCGGAGCTTTCCGGGCGTTTTTTTTATCCAGCTGGAAAATCAAAAGATGAGAACTAACAACTTAATCAGAATCATCTGCCTACTCATTGCGCTCATTTCTATTGTAAATGCCAGGAATACAACGATTCGAATAAAGGCTGTCGGCGACATCATGTTGGGTTCCTTGCATCCTGAAGGATTTTTACGACCGCAAGAAAAGGGCAACATCCTTCAGTATATTCAACCGCTTTTGAGCGATGCAGACATCACCCTGGGCAATCTGGAGGGCACACTTTGTGACAGCGGTACCACTGATAAATGCGAACCGGATTCACTGGATTGTTATGTGTTTAGAATGCCGGAAATATATGGTGAGGATCTGAAGACCAGTGGTTTTGATTTCATCTCCCTCGCGAACAATCATATTGGAGCTCTTCGATTGTCCTGTAGTAGTCGTACTGCCACAACACTGGGCACTGAGCGCACTAAACCAT
>CAZVSF010000247.1:0-4351 GCA_964630195.1 uncultured Lentisphaeria bacterium | reverse complement strand
CATTTTCAGAGTAAAAAATCGAGTGATGAGAATAAGAAAAACAAATGCGACGAGTGTGCTGATCCAGTAGGTCATTAGGCTCTCAAACTAAATGAGTTCCTATTGAAATACTAGTTTAGCATTCAGCAAAATTGCCTGATATGAACCTTGAGTCGGGTTATGATTTTTTGTTAGCCAAAGTAATTATCTAACATGGGTCCTATTTAAATTTGAAAACCAGGGGTGAGGCTTGCGCTTGTTTAGCTGTCAATCTGTAGTCATAATAATCTTTATATTCATTTTGCTCAATCCTGAGCTTCAGACCTGACCTTCTCCAGCTATAATGGATATCATTACCTTGAACTGTGACGCTTTGATTTATTTCTCCGAAAGCGGTGTTCACGGCAACATCCTGGGGGGTGGATTCAAGCTCCCATCTGTCTGAAACGTGTAAATCAATTTCTGAGGAGGATAAAAACGGGATACTGGTTGAAAAGGGTTCAGTCCGACGGGATGGATGCTCACCATACCATTCCGCCTTGCTGGGAAGGGCTGGATACACAAAGAACCGCTGCCCCGTTTGGGTCGCGAAATGAGGAATATGCCCTTCCAGTTTGATAATAAGGGGAGCATACTTTTCATCAAGATTTTCTACGCTAAAGGTGTCAAGAACAAGTCCTGGCGCAGATTCGCTGAAGAGGCCAAGGATGGCCTCCCGTTGATCTCTGAGGATGATACTTTGAAAGCTGCTACGGGTTTGTTTACTAGCATGACCAATGAATTTGAGTTGACCCTTAATTGTGGCAACACCATTGCTGGTCATTTCGATGTCGCCTTCAAACAGCCAGGTATTCTTGTCCGGAGTCTGCACTGGTGTTCGGGCTAAGACCGGCCCTTTCCCACCCACCACAAGCACATTGCACCCCTGGTTGCTTTGATGAATAATATCAATGCGACCATCATCATCAGTACAGTCCACCCACAAGGTATCCGTATCAAGGGGAACACAAGCAATAGCATGGTTAAAACGATTGTTGGGAAATTCAGGGTAGGTCACACCTCGGCTTCTTGTAAGGATCAGGGCGGGGTAGGCTTCGATATGGTAGATACGCAATATTGAGATAAAGAAGGTAGCGAGATCCTTGCAGTCACCATATCTATTCTCACATACCCATTGACCACTATGGGGCTTCCAGCCGTGAAGACCCAGCTCCATGGCGACGTAGCGGGTGGACCTTTGTACATAATCATAAATCAATGCGATACTATCCCGGAGACTGCTTGCAGTTTTAAAATGAAGGTCACTTAGCAGCTCAGGGTTTATGGCATACTGGGTACTGGCTAAATCCGCATAAAAATCGGCCATGCCATCCCAAGTAGACATATCTCCCTCATACTGGTCAAGCCTGAATCCATGGGGAGCAAAAAACACTTTGTGCCTATCATAGACCTCATAGGGAAGACTTATCTCATCGGGCCAAACGGGAATGTCTGATTGACTCCAGAGATAGGTAGTGGCAGAAGGTTTTGAGTATTGGATATTTGAGGGACTGAAACTGCTGAATTCGAATTGATCAGGAACCTCAAGGGTATAACTGGCTGTTACAACTGGAATCTGTTCCTGGGGACTCCAGTCTGGCCAGAAAAACAGACTGTTGATATTTTTTGTGTATTCGATTTCCAGCGAGAAGGGCATTTTAGATACACTGGCAAGATTTAACTGATACGAAATATCATCGTGGCCAATCACTCCATAGCTGCTGGGCTTTTTTTGACTGAAATGCTTTTTCTTATAGCGCTTCTGTCGCTTGCCTTTTTTGTCATAGACCGCCACTTTGACATTTTTTAGCTTAATATAATCATTGGTCCAGATACTCAGGTTTGCCAGGTCCTTACCCCTCTCGTCATCAATGAGTATTTTTTTATAGACCGTGTATTCTGCTGAAGTAAGTGATCGAATAGACATGCTTTCCCGTGATTCCAGCACCATACTTCCACCACTTGCATGGAGTATGGATACAAGGATCAAACCCCCGAGGATTATTCGAATTGACATATCAGGAATCCTGGCGTTTCACCACGAGGACACCTTGATCAATCGCCACCGCTTCCGTATAAAAATCCCTGATTTGTTTATATTTCTCAGGAGGCTGAACAATGTCTACTCGTTGGTGTTTCCACAAAATCTGCACGCTCCCCCCTGAGGGTTTAACTTGCTTTTGAAACCCAAGTCCGGGGCCGTTAATACTGGATATCTTTGGGCTCTCAATGATTTCAAAACCCTCGGGTAATTGCAGATTAACAATTTCCTGTATCCTGATGGGAGCATCAAATTCAAGGGGATGCGTTCGCTCTTCAGTTACCAGCCTGTTGGTATGGAATCCCTCATAAAACGTGGTGGGCAGGTAAATCATATCTGTTCCTGTGGCGAAGTAGTCTGGAAGTTGAAAATAGATGGTTGACAGAACCGGCTCACTCATATCATTCAAATTCAAATCAAGAGACAGACTATCCACAATGATTCCCGGGATATGATCAACAAGTTCAGCATAGGCAAATTTTTCATCAGTCTCCGATTCAGCATGAGCTGCTCTCAGATTGGCAGCATAGATTCCAGATGATTTGATCATGAAACTTCCGCTGAGTGTACCTGAATCTTCCAAACGGCAAGTGGTGAGCACATCCATTCTGCTGGGACTGGTTTTCATTGGAAAAGTAACAAACATGGCTTCTCCCTCGGCAACCACTAGACCCACCCCGGTGTAATCCCCTGAGGGCATGAGATCGAAGGTCGAGTAGGGATAGCCAGCATCAATAAGGGAAAACTGATTATCCGCATTGAGACGGACGATGACATGATTGAATTCATTCAGGTTAGGGCTGACAAGACTAATTTTCCCATAATTTCGCCTTGCAATAAGGATTGGGTCTGCGGTAAAGCCAGCCTCCCTAAGCAAAGCAGTAAGGAGTAAATTCGTTTGCACCCGTGAGCCTTCCCGAGTTTTAATGACTTTATTCATTTCTTTTAGCTGCCAGAGACCTTGAGTGGATGATCTGGTTAAGTCATCTCTTACGAAGAGAAAAATGTCCTTTGGCTGGAGATCTCCTGTTGGATTGGATATGGGGATTTCAGCCAGCATGTCCTTCAGGTTGCCAGACTTTCGGAAATAGGAGTCGTATTCCTCCATGACAATTTCAGTGAGATCTTCCCACTCCTTGATAAATTTTATATCGTTGTATTGATCAACATAGCGGACCATTTGCAAGTTCATTGAAAAAAGGTGGTCTTGTCGGTTATACATATAGGGTTCATCTTTAATGGGAGGGAGATCGTGAAACTCCCAGGTAAAACGTGTCAGGTCTTGTTGCTCTGGCGTATCAAACTCTTCTTTCTCAGGAGCAATATAGCTGTCAGGTATATTTCTGGTTGAGGCTTTATATTCAAATCCTTGCGGTAGGGTCATTGAAAACTTTGAATATTCTGTCTGAAGATAACTCTGAAAATATTTTGGTTGAGCAGTGCCGATTGAAGTAGCACGATAAGTATACTGGTATTCAATAATGCACTGGTCTTCGACTCCTGGCAGAGCGAACACTTTGACCAACCACTTGTTTTTGTCACCTTCTTCAAAAATATCGTCATTTTCCAATTTGATCCTGCGGCCGTCTGGAAGAATTGTTTGGGCTTTTATTTCACTCACATGGTGATCATGCCAATAGGGGATTCTAACATTCGCATATTCCTTGCCTGCTTCTGTAAATACCTGGATGCGTACATAGTGTTCTCGGACGATGTCCCATTCTTGTTTGTCGATATACATCCGCTCCAAGTCATAAACAATGACCGCATCAGGACTGTCCGCGTATGGAGATGCGGTTCGTTTTGCCTGAGGCGAATCAGTCTTGTCCCAATAATCAGAGAAAAGCGAAGCTGGAGCACAGGATGTGAAGATGAACGTGAGCAATAAATACAGAGTCAGACACAGCAGTCTGTGATTTTTCATTGATATCCCCTCTACAAAAATTTAGCTAGTTTGAATGATGCATATATTTTAGGCCATGTGTATTGCGTATCAAGGATTAGTGTGCCTTGAAGGAAGTCAAAATAATAAAAAGTCGTGCTTTATATGGAAACAAAAATCATTTTAAGGCATGTATTACAGGGTCATGACTTTATTCCGTTTCAAATCCATATTTAGCCTCTTGCTCCTTGGGACTGTGGCGATTGCAGAAACGCCATCCCACCAACTCCTGACCTATCCCTTTAGCAATCGCTCTGCAGGAATGGGAGGCAGTCGAGCAGTTGACGCCTCAGGCAATATTGATATTCAGGGCAACCCGGCCAGTGCCAGCTTTATCCAAAGCATTCAAG
>CAZVSF010000246.1:0-4359 GCA_964630195.1 uncultured Lentisphaeria bacterium | reverse complement strand
ATGTTGAGATGCCGACAGCAGAGGATCTTCATTCTCAGCGTATGCATCACACCAATATCAATACTGAGGATGATGATATTAACACTCCGAACAAATAAAGGTTCGGACTGACATGACTCAGATGGAGACCACAAAACCTCGCAGGATCGGTGACTTCTTACTGGAGAAGAAGCTGATTACAGAAGATCAGCTGGCTGAAGCTCTTTCAATACAGAAAGAGCAAGGCCAGCGGATTGGCGAGGTGGTGCTGGCCAAGGGCTGGCTTACAGCTCTGGAATTTTATGATGCACTGACTGATAATTTCAGAAAAGGTCGCATTGGGGATCTTCTGGTGCAAAATGGTTTGATCACCGAAGAAAGACTTCAGGAAGCGATAACTATTCAGAGGCAATGGGGAACCCGGTTGGGGGATATCATTATCTCCAAAGGCTGGGTGCGACCATTCCTGTTCTACAAAGTGTTGGCGGATCATTTTGATAAACCCTTTGTGAATTTGATTGATGAGAACCCTGATGAGGCTCTTGTTCTTCAGGAGCACTATCATAATTATTCTGAAAGCCTGTTTATTCCCTGGCGCAAAGAGGGAGGCTTGACCAAGGTCGCTGTGGCTGATCTTGATGGTAAAGTAATGCAGGAAATCGAGAGTGTGGTTGAAGGGCCTGTGGACTTTGTGGTGACCTCAAAATTCGATATTGTCTGGTCATTGCAGAATTACGGCGATGCGTTTTTTAGCGAAAAATCAGTTCATGAGCTGAGAAATGATCAACCGGAGTATTCGGCAAGCCAGGTGTTTAGCATGGGGCAACTGGTTTTTGTTTTCGTGTTGATGACGATCACATTGGCAGCTATGGCAATGTGGCCCATCCCGACGCTGATTGCGATCAATGTGTTTATTTCGGTATTTATGATTCTCAACTTTGGGTTACGGGTGATATTCACCTGGGTTGGCGGAGACAGACGGTTTGATAATCTGGTGACCGATGCGGAAGTCGAGGCTGTTCGGGATGCTGATTTGCCGACCTATACAATATTGGTGCCGATGTATAAGGAATCAGCATCAATGCCGCATCTTGCTGCAGCGCTCAGGAATCTGGATTACCCGCTATCCAAACTGGATATCAAGATTATCCTTGAAGAAGATGATGAGGAAACGATTGAGACTGCGAAAAGCCTTGGTCTTGAAGGAATTTTTGAAATTATCAAGGTTCCGGATTCATTACCTAAAACCAAGCCAAAAGCGTGTAATTATGCGCTGAACTTTGCAAGGGGTGAACTGGTTACTATTTTTGACGGTGAAGATGCTCCTGAAGCTGATCAGTTGAAGAAAGTGGTGCTGGCCTTCAGAAAAGCGCCTTCGAACACTGCTGTTATTCAGGCTCGATTGAATTATTTCAATGCAACCGAGAACTGGCTGACCCGTATGTTCACCATGGAGTACTCTCTCTGGTTTGACTTTTATCTTCCTGCCCTGGATGCACTGAAAATTCCGATTCCTCTGGGTGGTACGTCCAATCACTTTAAAATGGAAGTGCTTAGGGAATTGCAGGGCTGGGATCCTTATAATGTAACTGAAGATGCTGATCTTGGTGTGCGGTTGACCCAGAAAGAGTATCGTGTAGGTGTCGTGAATTCGACAACCTACGAAGAGGCCAACAATGATTTGCATAACTGGATCAGGCAACGTTCCCGCTGGCTGAAGGGTTACATGCAGACTTATCTTGTGCACATGCGCAGGCCATTGCGTTTTTACAAGACGCTTGGACATGTCGGGTTCTGGGGATTCCAGTTTTTTATTGGCGGAACCATTATCAGTGTGCTGGTTATGCCATTTCTGGTGGGATTGTTTATCGTCTGGCTGGTTACCCAGACGGCGATGTTTGATGCAATATACCCGGCGGCATTGCTGTACATTAATCTGATTAACTTGCTTCTGGGTAACGCTTTTCTGGTTCATTTGTTTCTGTTGAGTGGTTTCAAACGTCATTACTATACTTTAATGCCATGGGCTGTAACGGTTCCGGCCTACTGGATGCTTATGTCATGGGCGGCTTTTAAAGGCTTGTGGCAATTGATTTTCAATCCGTTTTATTGGGAAAAAACCCACCATGGTCTGACCAGTTTCATCACTACCAGTGAAGTGAGTGATGCTTCTCTTGAAGCCAAGCCGGCAGGTGAGAAGGTATGAAAGCTTATCTGTCCAACATGAGAAACCAGGAAAATCTGATTATTGTAATCATGACTTTGATTGCATTGGCCGCATTGATTTCCTGGCTGTTATCACATGGTTTCATGTACGATCAGGCCATGCTTCGCTGGTCAAAAGTGCTGGGCGTACTCGGATCAGAAGAGATCAGACTGGAAAATTTGAGTCTGCTCTATCCCCATCTTCCGTTGTATTCGCTTGTTCCCTTTTATTATTTGCCAGGGTTGACATTTGGGGCAGCGCCTTATTTCAATTCAATTATGTTTGTTTGCCTTTTATTAGGTATATTCCTTTATCATATTCGCCAGGCAGAGGTGAACGCATTTAAACGGTTGCTGCTGGTATTTCTGTTGGTTGTGCATCCCGCCTTTTTATGGGGAGGGACAAACGGAAGTCAGTTGGCCATGAGTATGGTGATGTTCTACCTGCTTTACCATGCCTGTCAGAGCATGATTTCCGAGCATGATGTGCGTTCATATATTTCTCTCGGCATTATTCTTGCGCTCTTTTTCTTTGTCGATGGTAGTGCGGTATTCCTGTTTGTTGCCTTGCTTCCCATGCTTGCTGTCATTGCTCCAAGAAGGCTGATGATGGCTTCGCCTGTCAGCATCTACTTCATTTTGTCAGTGCCGTTTTTCATGTCAGTATTTGCCTGGGCATGGCTGAACTGGGTGTTTGAGGGGAGCTTCCTTAATTTTATTACTGATCCAAATTCATCCTACCTGGGTGGATATATGGAATTGTACAAGTATCCATGGCTGGTTGATTACGGGGGCAGATTTTTCCAGGCAATGATAGCTGCATTCGGATATGCACTGATTTCCTATCCGATTATTATTTACTTTCTGTTGAGCACCTGGAATGAAGGCTCCCGCTTCAAAGCAAGTTTTGTACTGTTTGTCCATCCTGTTTTGGCGATTGCGCTGGCTACGGATCAGTACTATCTCACCCATCCGATGGAAATCCTTGTGCTGATTAATGCCGCGCTTATGGCAGAAATCACCTTTATTCATATTGAAAGCAAACGCGTTTACTGGAGTGTAATCGGATTTCTTGTTATCAGTCTTGTCGGGGGATGGGGGATGTTTTTGGAAACTGCCAATCCTGCCATGACAAATTGGGCTGAATCATTCAGGTCTGAGCGTGTGATGGTTGAGGATACGGATGGTTCATTAAGGCTTGGGCGCTGGTTGAATGATCATCGTAGGGATACTCTGATTGATGAGAGCAGTGGGTATAAAGTTGTGGTTGCCCGTGGAGATAGCAAGGGATTGTTTCTCTCCTATACCAGTCGATTTAAAATTGCGCTGAATCATGCCTATCCTGACATTGAGCAAATTGTGATTCCTGATCCTACCTCTGTAATCGGCAAAAAAGATAAAATAAGTTTGCGCTATCCGGAGATGTTTAAAGAAGGCATGATGGGATTCAAGCTGGTTTATTCGGATAAGATCTGGCGAGTTTACAGGAAGATTTGATGGCAAAGCTGGTATTTCTTTTGGGAATATTGATTGCCATCGGCGGGTGTTCGAGCAAGATTGAAGGCCCCGTATCTTCATCGGATCAGATAAGGCCAATCTTAAAAGAGAGCACCACAAGACATCCGTCAAGAATCCACTCGGCACCTAGAGCAGTATTTAAAAAGGGAGGAAAGTGGCGCGGGTTTAACGCATTACAAACCTCGAAAGTTGCTTGGAACAGTCCGGCCGCAAGGCAGTCATTGTTAAACATGGTGGCTACTGGGGCGAATTCGGTAGCTGTGATTGTGTTTTTAAAACAGAGCGGGCCGAATTCAACAGATATTCGTGCTGCCAATAATGTTACAACGGGGCAGTTAATAGCCGCTATTGAAACGGCGCATCAATTGGGGCTCAAGGTGGTGCTTAAACCACAGATTCTGGTGCGTGGATCATGGGCAGGGGCGATATCATTCAGCAATTCAAACCAAATGCAAAGCTGGTTCAAAAAATATTCTGCTCACCTGCTTCAGTATGCCAGATTATCCCAAAGGCTTGGGGTAGAGGCGTTTGTTATAGGAACTGAGCTGAAAGGCATTGCCCGGGATTTGCCATGGCTGGAATTGATTGCACAGTTGCGCAGGGAGTTTAGAGGGAAACTGACCTATGCTGCTCACAATGTGGACGGCGTGGAGAATT
>CAZVSF010000245.1:0-4362 GCA_964630195.1 uncultured Lentisphaeria bacterium | reverse complement strand
CTCTGGCATCGTCACCATTGTGATGAACGACACTGGGGTACGATAAAACTTCATCGGCCAGCGCCATTACTTCCGGAAAGATTGCATCGGTAGTAATTAACCATAAATCCTGATGGGCAAGCATGGCGCCAGCTGGAAAAACATGAAAATATTGCCAGTCGCCACCATTGACACCCTGGGCGATCTGATACTCGTCCAGATTGATCTCTGCACCTGTCAGGTTATAGATCTCAAGACCCTTGTTATTACTTGAGCCTTCCATGTATTCAGAGAAGAAGGGTGTATTTGTATTGGGGGCTAGAGGCGGCATAAGGATATCATCAAACCCAAAGCCGTAATAACTTGATTCACTATAGTATACATAGAGTGCTACATAGATTTCTTGACCTGCATAGGCACTCAAGTCTACTGTTTCCATCGTCCAAGCTCCAGCTGAAGCCGGGGTCACATTGGGGTAATCAACAACTTCAACAAAATCAGCTGGATCAGTACCCGTGGTGGAGACCATTACCTTAAAGGAGTTTTCGTAGCTAGTTGATTCCTGGCCATACCAGAATGAAAAATCAGCGTAACCTGCAGGAATCAGCAAGGCTGGTGTGATCAGATAATCATCAGCACAACCCATACCTTCAGCTGCTACCTCACCAGAGTGAGGATCTATATAGGAAAGATCGGGGTTAATGGCACTTCCACCATCAACATCTATAATAGTCCAACCAAATGGTGGGAAATCCCCGCCTTCGAAATCCTCAAGCATAAAATCTGCCGGGAATGCAGAACCGCTCAGCGCGATGGACGCATCTCCCTCAAAGGTTCCAGTCACAACAAGATCCATGCTCATAGAACTTGATACAGCTTCTGTTGGATCATAATTGATCGTGGCAACATCAGAAGCCCCAGGAACTATTGTACCTGAATATGTTGAGCTAAATGGAGGTGCTCCATCAAGAGCATTAATTACCAGATCTGCACCACCATTATTTGTGATGGTCACATCAACACTAGCTGATGAACCAACTGGATGTTGACCAAAATCAATTTCTGTTGTACTCAATGATACGATTGGAATAGTTGGTGGTTCCTGGACCGTAAAGTCGTTAACAAATAGTTCCCAATCACCGTTCGAGACTTGTGTTTCCCCATAAAAGGCAAACTTTACTACTCCTGTATAGGCACTGAGATCAATTATTTCATGAACAGGTACGGCACCCAAACCAGTTGTTGAATTATGGCTCAAGAGAATATTGGTTTGATCCCAAGTTGCTCCACCGTCAGTTGAAATAATGAAGTCAAATCGATCGTCATCATCCCATACAGCATCTAAAGTCGTACTATTGTATTCCTGTGCGACAATATCAAATTCTGCTTGATAGCTTACCGTGCCATCACCCAGATCGACTGGCGGGGAAATCAACCAGTCCATTCTATTGTTATAGTAAACATTCATTCGCGCCGAGACTGGATTTGCTGCGTCGTTCGCGTACGCTTCTCCTCTCCACTTATCCGGGTATGATGGTTCACCGAGTGTTATATCCTCATCCATTAAACCAGCAAGTTTATCCCAGTTCATTGGTGGGTCATAAGGATAGCTTGTACCAAAAGTATCAAAGGTTTCGGTAAATGGAGGTGAAAGTGTAGGATCATCTTCCGTTGTGAATGACCAGACAACTGTACCTGTAGCATCACCATAAGCGTTATAGGGAGTAACTTCCCAATAATAAGTTGTCGCATAGGCCAGGGTGGGTGTATACGTCAAAACATCACCTTGATCCGCAGCGTCTAAGACATTCGTTGGTGGATTATCTGTTCCAAAACTTAGATCATAGCCTGTGGCTCCTAAAGAAGCACCCCAACTGACCATCTGATCTAAGGCAACACCAGTTGCAGCATCTGCAGGCATTGGGCTTGTTGAAGCAGCAGGGGGTTCAGGAGCAACATAAACTTCTGGACCTGCAACATCATCAATATAGACACCATAACCATAATGAGTGGTTGCTGTAAATTTTATAAAAGCATTGTCCGTTTGTGTGATATCAGTTTCCAAATCAAAAGTTTGTAGCGTGAAATCAGTGACGCTTGTACCATAATAAGCCAGCGTATCCCAAGATGTACCACCATCAGTACTTAGTTCAACCCACAATTCATCCTGATCTGAACCCCAGGCTACATCGCGCAAATAAAAAGTTAATTCGTCAGCGCCTGAAATAGTCAAATCTAAACGAGGCGTTGTCAATTCAGCGGTACGCGTAACATATGAACTGTTTTTAAAAACTGCGGAGTATGTTCCAGAATTGGCATAAGTGGAGCTTTGTGCCCATGTGTAGGTTTCAACGGTGGCTACATTAGTCCAACCTGCTGGAGGGAAAGCACCCTCGAATCCTTCAGTCAGTGCAGAACGCAGGTTGTTTGTTGAAAAATGGTTGAGCCTGCCTTCTTCTTGAAGTCGCATCTGCATAGCGGCTTCACGGATAACCAGTTCTGGACTAATTAAAGTCTTCTCAGCCCTGGTCAATGCCTCACCATTATCATATTTAGTTATCGCCTGTTCCATTGGAGTCATTCGCTGATCATCAGCAGCCAAACCCAAGGAAAAAGCAAAGGTTAACACCAAGCTAGTTAGTAACAATTTACGCCACATAAATCCTCCGTTATTTTGTTGCATGCAATAAATAAAACAATATCAGCACCTTAAGTGCTAATTCGATCAATTTCCGTTGTTTTGAACATAATATGGGGTGAGGGTATGGCATACAAGCACTAAAAACGTCACAATTATAACGTTTCACCTTGAATTGATTTCCCTCACTTCTGTATAATATTTTTTCACGACATTATATCTTAAATTATATTCAATTATTTAATAAATATAATAATGTCAGTATGCCATATCACCATAATATTTTAGCTGGAGATGAAATATTATTTCATCCTCCTGACCGGTAGCAAAGACAGTCCCCATGGTTATATTGAATCATGAGCTTCCATGGCAAATATTTTTATGGATCTGAACGAAAGCCTGTCAATTCACCACTGACTGTACTGTCGTCCCGGACCGTGTTTGTGTATTTATCCTGCATACATCCCCTGCGCACACCTCCAAATTAACACACGGTTACCCATGGCGCCCCAGACACTTATCTCAACCCGGGAGATTCAAAAGTCCTACAGCAACACACTTCTTTTTCAACAGCTGTCCCTCACCGTACACAGCGGTGAACATATCGGTCTGATCGGTCCCAACGGTGCCGGCAAGTCAACCCTGCTGAAGATCCTGGCTGGCATCGAGTCAATTGATGCTGGGGACATTTCCCCGGCTACAGATCTACGCGTTGCATATCTGCCCCAGACCGACAAATTTGAGGATCATCTGAGCATTCGCGACATCATTACCTCGCACTTTCCTCAACATCTTGAAGCATGGGAAATTCAGAAGCAGCTTAGCGAGATCAAAGAACAGATTCAATTCTCCAACATGGAGCAGACAGCTGGTGAGTTGTCCGGTGGGTGGCGCAAACGGCTTTCCATCGCCTGTATCCTGGCACAGGATGACGATCTGGTATTGCTTGATGAGCCTACCAATCATCTGGACCTCCAGGGAATCATCTGGCTGGAATCGTTTCTTAAGACCGCCAAATTCGCATTTATTATCATCAGCCACGATCGCTTTGTCCTTGAAAATACCTGTAAGCAGATCATGGATCTGGACCGACGCTATAAACTGGGTTACCTCAAGATCAACGGGAACTATTCCCGATTCCTTCAGGATCAGGAAAAGTACCTGCATGAACAACGCCTTGAAGAAGCAGCCCTGTCCAACAAGGTAAGACGTGAGATCGACTGGCTCCGCCGTGGACCAAAAGCTCGCACCACCAAGGCTCAATACCGCATAGATAAAGCGTATGAAATGATTGATGATCTGTCAGAATTAAAACAGCGCAATACGCTTGAAACAGAAGCCGGATTAAAATTTGAGGCAGGGGATCGACGCTCGAAAATACTGCTCCACGCCAAAGGGATCAGCAAGACCAGAGGTGGAAAACTTCTATTTAAAGATCTTGAATTATTCCTGTCGCCCCGGATGAAAATCGGGATCATGGGCGTGAATGGCAGCGGAAAGAGCAGTCTCATTGACGTTCTCAGAGGTGTGCTGGAAACCGACACGGGTGAGATTGAGATCGCTGAGGGCGTCAATATGGTAACGCTGGATCAAACGCGTCGCCTCCCCGATGAAACCATGTCTCTAAAACGCGCTTTGGCACCAGACAGTGTCACAGTGGTTTTTCGCGGAAATCCACTCCACATAAGTGCCTGGGCCAAGAAATTTCTGTTCCAGGGTGCACAACTCGAGTTACCCGCCAGAAT
>CAZVSF010000244.1:2176-4418 GCA_964630195.1 uncultured Lentisphaeria bacterium | reverse complement strand
CCCTTCATATCAATTTACCTGACAACTGGTCTACCATAACCACAGCGCTGGAACCTTTCAACCAGCCGGGGAATGTGGATTTTATTGCACGGGATTACGACGAACTGGTGGACTCTCCCCTGGAGCTTGGCAACCAGCATATCGTGAACTTTGAAGTTCTTGGTAAACCCCATGTCATGGCATTATACGGAGCGAGTAATTATGACGACTCTGTGTTGGTCAGCGATTTTACAAAAATAATTGAAGCTGAAGCCAAAATTTTCGGGGGTCTACCCTATGAACACTACAGTTTTATTTTTCATGTGGAAGAGGGACGAGGTGGCCTGGAACATGCCAACTCTTCCGTCAATTTTATTCGTCGCTGGTCATTTAATGACGAAGATCGCTATAAAAGTTTTCTCGCACTGGTTTCCCACGAATTTTTTCACACCTGGAACGTAAAGCGTCTCGCACCAGAGGGGGTTGCCAGCTTTGATTACGATCAGGAAAATTATCTGGATGAATTGTGGATGGCTGAAGGCTTTACCAGCTACTATGACGAGTTGATCCTCCAGCGAATCGGGCACGTGGATAAACAGGGCTATCTGGAAGTCCTCAAGGATGAGATCAACACCCTGGAGAATCGCCCGGGAAAGTTGCACCAGTCTGTAGCCGAAGCCAGTTATGATGCCTGGATCAAATATTATCGATCTAACGAGCACTCCAGCAATTCCACAATTTCCTATTATAACAAAGGTCATTTGCTGGGACTTCTTCTGGATATCAAGATCATCGCTGCCACTGAGGGTAGATCGAACCTGGATGCCGTGATGTTTAAATTGAATAATGATTTTGCTAAAAAGAACAAGGGTTACACCAGCGACGATGTCCGACAAGCTTGTGAAACGGTTAGTGGGTTGGATCTCAACGATTTTTTCCAGAACTATGTGTTTGGCGTAGAGCCTTTGCCGTATAGCGAGGTCTTTGATCTGGCAGGACTGGAAATTGATTCCACATCAGAGAAAAGTTCATATCACGGTGCCCGTCTGAGAAATGAAGGAGGCCGGATCGTGATCAGCTCCGTGGTGGAAGGGTCGCCAGCCTGGAATGCAGGTCTCAATGTCAACGATGAGCTGGTGGCCATAGATGGTTTCAGGGTCAAAAGCGCGGTGCCGGACTATTTTAAAGAAAAAATCCCCGGTGATCGCATTGTCTGCACGCTCAGCCGAAATGGCGTTTTGACAGACATCCACCTTACAGTAGGCTTTAAACCGACTGAGGTCTCCAAACTCAAGCAGTCAGAAACATCCAGCGGTTCTCAGCAGCTGGTTTTTGAGAAGTGGTTGGGATTACCCTGGGATGAAGATGAAAAAGAATAATACCCGAATAGGTGGTTAATCTCGCCTGTCTTGCCGTAGCCTTAGACGAAGGCAGGTCGAAACAAAAGCCTGCTCTGCACAAGATTAGGGACATTTCGGGACGCCGCTTAGCGGGTTTCAGCCTCAAAGTCCTGTCTTTCGCAACCTTTCAATTTGTCATCTTCAAAAAACAGAGTTAATCCATCCGCGTAAACCCAGCGTTCGTATATGACATAAGAAATCTCGGTACGATTTATACGTTGGGGATCTCCAAGACTGGCTTTGGCCTGTGCTGAGTTCATACCGGTCCATGTTTCACCACTTAGGAATTTGCTCGCAGGGAGACTTTCTCCCAGGGCTGTAAAATTACCTGTATTATCAATCTCCTCATCGAAGAATGCATCCTCAATCGAGCCTTTTACACAACGGATCACGCAACCAGCCTGCTTACTGGCCCTGTCACGAAGGATTCCAGAAGAACCTGAGGAGAGGCTACGGTGCCAGGCGTTGTTTTGATTGGCTTCCGTAGATGACCAGAATCTATTGGAGTAACCCAGCCCTCCAAATTGACCAATGAGATATCCACGGTAGCCAGAAGGCAGGGCTAAGAAGTCAGAATCACCAAAGCGGGGGCTGTTTTCCAGCGCTCCCTGTTCCCATAAGGCAGTATCTCCTGCCAGGGCGCCTCCCACATCCTCACCTCGTTCATGACCAGTGATAGAACCCTCAGCTGGATTCATACCCAAGGCGATCTCCAGCGCGATCCATTCTGAATCAGAGGGGACATGCCAGCCTGAGGGAGCGATGCCTCGTTTATCGCTCAGTGCATACCAGTTATATAAAATACCATAAACATCAGCTTCATTGGAGGCATTGTTATTGTGTATACACATTGCCCCTGAATC
>CAZVSF010000244.1:0-2076 GCA_964630195.1 uncultured Lentisphaeria bacterium | reverse complement strand
AAACATCAGCTTCATTGGAGGCATTGTTATTGTGTATACACATTGCCCCTGAATCAGTGCTCGTCCATGCTTCGCTCTCAACCAAATTGGGAATCGGAGTGCCATCTCGATAGTGAGTTACCTTGAGATTCTCCGCCATCCAGATCTGCGTGCCTATCTTAATCGTTTTATAGCTATTGCCATCAATATCCGTCACTTCTGGGAGACGAGCTTTGTGATCGACTACAGTCTTCTCTGTTTGATCTGAAGGATTTAAAGCAAGCCTTGATGCGCGCATAACGGTTCGTAATGAGTCCATGTGTGCATCAGCTTGTGATTCAAGGCTTTGAAGATAGTCAGGATATTTTTTTCTAGAGACGCCATCTCCGATAATGATCTCTCCATCATTTAGAACCAGGCGTTTAATGTCTTTGATACGAGTAGCCTTTTTCTCGCTTTTCTCGGTGTAGACAACCAGCGAATAAGGTTTGGCCCAGACGATGGTTCCCACAATAAGTTCTTTTTTGGTAAAGACGGAATCAAGCTGTGCAAACACAGCGGAACTGAATACGAGAGCAGTCAGAAAGAGTTTCAATATTTCCCCCCATTTGGAATTAAGTCGAAAATTAGCCTAATTATTGGCTGGAATCAATGCGCTTTAACGGAAACCAATAAAGATATCTTAGGCCAACTAAAACATGGTTTCCTTGAGGAATCAAACAAGAATTGGGAAGGATTTGACTATCGATTTTATTTTACCAGGTTTCGGAGGCAAAAAAAAACCCGAGACGAACTCGGGTTTTAATGTTGATCCACGCTAAAGTTTAGTAGCGGGGCGTCTGACGACTACGCTTGGCGGCTTTGGCCCGGCGTAGACGACGGTCCTCTGAAGGCTTTAAATAGAAGGAGTTCTTCTTAACATCTTTTAAAATGCCGGCTTTCTCGTATTTCTTCTTGAAACGCCTTAAGGCTTTCTCAAAGGGTTCATCCCGTTTTACGGTTACCATTACTGACATAGTGCGATCTCACCTCCTTCTAAATTAACCTAAATAGGTTTGCAGTTTGCGACTACGGGATTTGTGCTGGAGACGCTTGATGGCTTTCTCCTTGATCTGACGTACACGTTCCCGCGTCAGGTTAAACTCTTCCCCAATCTCATTGAGGGTTAATGCATATTCACGATCAATACCAAAGTACATGCGGATAACTTCCCGTTCTCTGTCTTTCAGCGTGTCCAGGGCGGATCGAATTTCTTTTTTTAATGAATCAGACATAAGATCGAAATCGGGAGCATCCTGATGCTCATCCTCAATCACATCCATGAGTGAATTTTTTTCTTCTTCCTGGAAAGGGGCATCCAGTGAGTGGTGACGCTTGGAAATACGAATGGCATCGGCCACTTCTTCGGGGGCCATATCCAATTCTTTGGCGATTTCGCGTTCAGTCGGGGTTCTTTCCAGCTTCTGTTCCAGACGATCTGAGGTTTTGGAGATCTTGGAAATCGTACCGACCCGATTGAGGGGTAAACGCACAATTCGAGAATGCTCAGCCAGAGCCTGAAGTATGGACTGACGGATCCACCAGACGGCATAGGAAATAAATTTGAAGCCACGGGTTTCATCAAAACGTTCAGCAGCCTTGATCAAACCGAGGTTTCCCTCGTTAATCAGGTCAGTCAGAGGCAAGCCCTGACCCTGATAATCCTTGGCCACAGAGACCACAAAACGAAGGTTGGCTTCAGTTAATTTTTTAAGTGCAAGACGATCTCCCTGTTTGACCCTCTGGGCCAGCGAGATCTCATCTTTGGGATCCAGCGGTTCATATTGACCAATTTCCTCAAGATACTTACTGAGGCTGCGATTTGTGTCTCCACCGATCCGTTTAACTTTTTTAGCCATAGGCTCCTTCCATTGCTGCTCCGGCTACAGTTAGCGCAGAGCCAGCGAAATTAATTTTAACCCCTGCACCTGTCAAGGGATAAGGAAGCATTTATCAGATAAAGATTAGGACCTAAAGTTACAAATAATTAGGCTTTAAGTGTATTGTCTCAACACTGGGTATCAAGCTTAAGATTGCTAATTTAGACGCGCTTGACAG
>CAZVSF010000243.1:0-4436 GCA_964630195.1 uncultured Lentisphaeria bacterium | reverse complement strand
AGATCATCACAGAACTCTACGGAGATGGACTCGTATAACTCATGAAATCAGTGGTTATCGACAATTCAAAAAAATCCATCAATAGAGGCAAAACCATCGCAACGTTCAGTATGGGGTCTAAGGAGACTTACGAATATCTCCATGACAATCCTTTTATTGAGTTTAAAACGGTTGATTATACCAATGATCCACGGGTGATTGCTGAACACGATAATATGACAGCCATAAACTCTGCTCTGGAGATAGATCTCACTGGTCAGGCAACGGCTGAATCTTTGGGAAATGTATTTTATAGTGGGATAGGCGGTCAGGCAGATTTTATGAGGGGTGCCATCCTGGCAAATAAGGGCAAGACTATTTTAACAATGCCCTCCACTGCAGATCAAGGAGAGGTCTCACGTATTGCCCCATTTTTGAAATCGGGTGCGGGGGTGACACTCAACAGGGGGGATGTCCACTACGTGGTAACAGAATATGGCATTGCTTATCTTCACGGTAAGAATATCCGCGAAAGGGCCATGGAATTAATCTCAATTGCTCATCCCAAATTTCGGGCAGAATTAATTCGCAAAGCCAAAAAACGAAATCTGATCTACCAGGATCAGGCATTTATTCCTGGCAAGGCCGGAGAATACCCGGAAAAAGTCGAAACCTACCGCACGACTTCAAGTGGTCTGGAAGTCTTCATACGACCTGTCAAGATCAGTGATGAACCCCTTTTGAAGGATTTCTTTTATTCTCTCTCAGACGCCAGTCTTCAGCGAAGATTTGTATCAGAGCGAAAAGACATGCCTCATGAGAGATTACAAGATTTTGTTGTCATAGATTACACAAGTGAAATGATTCTTTTAGCCTTTACCGTGAAGGATGGCTTTGAGCAATTGGTCGCGCTAGGGCAATATGCAATCATCGATTCAACCCATACAGCCGATGTTGCATTCGTGGTTAGAGATGATCACCAGGAACTGGGAATAGGAAGAGAACTCTTAAGGTACTTGACCCTGCTTGCCAAAAAACAAGGTCTGCTGGGTTTCACGGCAGATGTATTAATTAGTAATGCACGAATGATGCGATTATTTGAGAGTATGGGGTTTGACGTGCAAAAACATATTTCAGAGGGAATGTATGAAATGAAGATGACATTCCTGGAGAGTAAATAACAGTGATTAAACCTGATATAAAATATTTGTTCGAACCGGAATCTGTAGCAGTGATCGGGGTTAGCCAGGAACCCGGTAAAATTGGCTATAAAATTCTGGAAAACATGCTTCACACTGGCTACAAAGGGGAGATTTTCCCAATAAACCCCAAAGGCGGTCAGGCACTTGGCTACGATATCTATAAAAGTATCGAGGACGTCCAGAGTGATGTAGATGTGGCTGTCATTGCCATCCCGGCACGCTTCGTCTATGATGCGGTAGTAAGCTGCGCCCGAAAAAATGTGAAAATGCTGGCCATTATCTCATCCGGGTTTTCCGAGATCGGAAATCTGGAAGAAGAACAGCGGGTGGTGGAATACGCACGGGCACATAACATGAGAATTCTGGGTCCAAATATTTTTGGGCACTATTCGAGTAAAGTAGCTTTAAATGCCACCTTTGGACCCCGGGATATTAATAAAGGCAACGTGGCGATCATCACCCAGAGTGGTGCCCTTGGCATTGCCATGATAGGTAAGACAGCGGTTCAGAATATTGGTCTATCCTCCATCATCTCAGTGGGGAATAAGACGGACATTAACGAGGCTGATCTTCTGGAGTATCTCATAGACCAGGATGAGACAAAAATTATTCTCATCTACGTTGAAGGTATCCAGGAAGGGGAGCGTCTCGTGTCCGTCTTGAAACGTGCAACCAAGGTCAAACCTGTTATTGTCATCAAATCCGGTCGCTCAAAACGTGGTGCTGTGGCCGCTGCAAGCCACACGGGCTCACTGGCGGGTTCTGATAAGGTATTTGATGCCATCATGCGGCAATGTGGTGTGCTTCGGGCTGAGAGCATTCAGGAAGCCCTGGAATGGAGTAAATTCCTATCCCAGACCTCAGTACCACAAGGACCCAATGGGATCATTATCACGAATGGTGGTGGTGTCGGCGTCATGGCCACCGATGCTTGTGAAAAGTACGACATCAAGCTGTATGATGATCAGGACAAGTTGAGAGAAACCTTCGAAAGTGTAGCCCATGGGTTTGGATCGACAAAGAATCCAGTGGACATTACTGGTGAAGCATCCAAAGCTGACTATGTGAAAGCACTTCAGGAAGCCCTGGTTGATGATTCAATTCATTGTGTCATGGCACTGTACTGTGAAACAGCCATGATGAACGCTCAGGAATTGACTGAGATGATAGATGAAATGTATTCACAATATAAGGAAAAGGGTAAACCCATCACCTTCTCTGTATTTGGTGGTGAATTGACGGAGAAAGCCATCACAGCCCTGCATAAAAAGAATGTGCCAGTCTATCGTGATGTTTACGATGGCGTTTCCTGTATGGGGGCTATCCAGTCCATTCGAAAAGTTCAGGCCATGGAAACAGCCGAATATGTAACAGCTGATATTGATGTTGATGCCATTAATACGATCATCGATGGTGCTTTGGAAGACGGTAGGACCTTTCTGCTCGCAGAAGAGGGGCAAGGGCTTCTGACGGCCGCCCAATTGCCTGGTCCCCGCGGAAGTGTGGTTCAATCTGTTCAGGCAGCCGTTAAACTCGCTGATGAGATCGGTTACCCCGTTGTGATGAAAGTTGTTTCCCGCAACATTCTCCACAAAAGTGATGCAGGGGGAGTGTTACTGGATCTGGAGAGTCAGGAAGAGGTCATTGATGGCTATCAAACCATTATCCATTCCTGCAAGGCTAACGTCCCAGATGCCATTATTGATGGTATTGAAGTGGTGGAACAGCTGCAAGCAGGAACTGAAGTCATCCTCGGTGCGAGAAGAGATGCAAATTTTGGCACTACACTGATGTTTGGTCTTGGCGGTATCTATGTGGAGGTCATGAAAGATGTAGCCTTCCGGGCTGTCCCGCTGGCTGAAACTGATATAAGATCCATGATCAAGGAAATTCGATCATATCCGCTTCTCCTGGGTGTCAGGGGGGAAGCCCGCAAAGATATTGAAAGTATAATTAAAGCACTGGAAAAGCTGGCAAGCTTGATCAGCCAAGTCCCGAGAATCACTGATATTGAGATCAATCCCATGGTTGTTTATGAACAGGGTACCGGTGCCAGGGCTGTAGATATACGAGTGTTATTGACTGATGATAAAAAGGATTCACCACAATGAAAAATATAATTGTTACCTCTATCCGGAAAGATGCCGGCAAAACGAGTGTCATCGTTGGTCTTGCAAAAAATTCTTCCAAGAAGATGGGTTACTTAAAACCTTTTGGGGATAGACTGCTATACAGGAAGAAACGTCTGTGGGATTTTGATGCAGCCGTTTGTACAACAGCCATGAAAGCCGAAGAATCACCTGAGGAAATGAGTATTGGCTTTGACCATTCAAAGCTAAGATTCATGTATGATGCAACCACAACGGCCGAGAAAGTTCGTGAAATTGCCGCCCAAAATTCCAGGGGAAAAGAGATCATGCTCATCGAAAGTAGCATGGAAATTACCAGGGGCTTATCCGTACATCTCGATGCAATATCGTTGTGCGAATACCTGGGTGGTGAGCTACTCGTTGTTTTAAGCGGCACCAATGACCAGATCGTTGACGATGCTATCGCCTTGAAAAAAACCATAGATATGCGAGGTATAAAACTCGCAGGCGTGATCGTTAACAAAGTGCATGACGTGGAAGATTTTAAAGCTGTTTATAGTGAATATTTTGAGGCTCTGGAACTTCCAGTACTGGGAATCATTCCTTACGCTGAGAATCTCACAAAACCATCCATGCGTTTTCTTGCAGATCTCTTTTTTGCAAAAATACTGGCTGGTGAACGAGGTCTTGATAATACGATCAAAGATGTTTTTGTTGGCGCTATGTCTGCCGATGCTGTCTTGCGGATGCAGAGATTCAATAAAGAGTCCAAACTCGTCATCACCAGTGGTGATAGAAGTGATATGATTCTGGCTGCTCTCGATACCCAGGCAGCGGGTATTATACTCACCAACAATATTTTACCACCTCCCAATATTCTGGCAAGAGCCGCCGGGACCAATGTTCCACTCTTATTGGTTGCTCAGGATACATTTCAGGCTGCAAAAAAAGTCGACAATCTGGTCTCCCTTTTATCAAAGGATGATGATGTCAAGATGGAGCTCCTGTCAACCTTGCTCAAAGAAAATGTTGATATGACCACCATCTCATAAAATGGTGAAATTCAGGGTTAAAAAGGCAATCCTGTGGGGTTGCCTTTTTTATAAAGTCGTGTGCCGTGCATGGTTAATAACTCGGTGGTGCAAGTCCACTGTGGAGGAATGTA
>CAZVSF010000242.1:0-4452 GCA_964630195.1 uncultured Lentisphaeria bacterium | reverse complement strand
ACGCATCCGGAAACGTGTAACGGGTTTCATATTCAGGGCAATCCATATCCAGCTCCATGGGCAATCAGGAATTTGATGATCTCATCATCACATGTGGCTACGGCGGCATGAAGCGCAGTCCACCCTCCCTCGGATTTGGCATTGACGTCCGCTCCATACGTAACGAGCAGTTCAATCATTTCCTGGTTGCCGAAGGGAGTTGCTTCGTGGAGAGGGGTTCTGCTTATTTTACCATCGGGATTAATATATTCCCTTCGGGTGATGTACCAATAAACGGCTAAGTTATTACCGATGTTGCCTGCATGATGAAACGCAGAAATACTGCCTTGGTCAGTCTTGGCATTCACATCCGCGCCTTGGGAAATCAGGCACTCGACAGCTTTTATATTGCCAGATATTGCAGCCTCATGAAGTGCTATTCTCCCATGCTTGCCAGACTTTCCGTTTACGTCCGCGCCTTGCTTCACAACGCTTCAACCTGCTCGCAATTCCCTGAGAACGCCGTGAAATGAATTGATGATTTTCCGTTATCATCTTGAGCATTATACTCACCCAGCTTTTGTTTCAGGCTTTTTCTTTTTTCCTTATAGTCATCAAAAGTAAACAGAATATGTAGAACACCCATTCCCAAGCCCAATAACGCAGCGGGAATAGCAAACCATGCGACCACCCACCAGTACCACGCAATGCCATCATCTGGAGAACTGAATGTGAACAGCACTATTCCGAACAATAGTAACATTAAAACAACGGTGATTTTCAATTCATTTAGTGGGAAAGCAAAACTCCTTTTGTTTAGAATGTAGATAGTATCTAAGAGGTTAGTTTACTATTGGCTCTTGTCAATCTGCGAGCAGGGCCGGTTTGGTATCAAACTCAAAAGTTGTGTGCCATAATGAACGGATATATCCCTGAGTTAAGGAGCTATATATGTGCATAGTTACTTATGAACCATCGGCAGAAGATCTCCACTGGCTAAAGATTGGTAATACCAGGATTTTTGCCCGGCATACCAAACAAGGGAAGCAGGCTATTGTTTATAGCTTTTCAATCACTTCAAAAACGAGCGCAGCGATGATTTTACCCCTACCGGTTGTTCAGGGCAGTGGTGAAGATGCATTGAATTTTATAGATATGAGTGATTATCCCGACTTCTTTGACGACATTGACTCGGTCTGTAGGCCAGAATATCAACATATTGAGGAATACACGAATCTGGACGATATGCTGGAGTGTGGCGAAGGAGAGGAAATATCCAAGTTAATCGTGCATGACGTGGGTGATTATGAGGCATCCTACGTACCAACCATAGACGATTTCGACAGGCTTGATCCCTGTTTTCGATTGCCGGAGGAAGTGTGGAAAAAAATGCCCGACTACTCAGACTATGGCTTTGCTGTTTTTCAATTGAAACTCACTTTATCAGTCGGAGATGATGAAACAGAAAATGCAGTGCACCCCATGGCATTCGAGTTTCCGACACGTAATAGTCAGCAACTGTTCTATCCAACAGTACATGTTCATGATGGTGATTATCATAATTTAGGAGATTTTCAGCATACATTTTATTGTCAGCGCGAGAACGCTCGTTCTGAATTTAAATATCTAAGGGATTTGTTTCACGGCGAGTCGCCATCACCAGCAGAGGCTGTCATCGGCGACTTTAAGGGTTATGCATGGTATTTGAGAACAACTGAAGTTGCTTCACAGTTGCCAATTGGGATAGATAAATGCCAAGGCCTGGTTGACCCGGAGAATAAAATTCAGGGCATGTCCCTCAAAGGGAGCTATCCCAATCTTGATGTCTGGATAGGTGATGTGGTGTGAGTATAATTAACCAAAGCTCTCAATACTTGGTTTACATCTAGCATCGAGGGCCATAAGTCGGTCTTGCTCCCTTAATAAGCCAATGGTTTCCTGATTCCCTAACTCCTCGGCAAAGTCCAGAAGAGTCTTTCCATTAAGAGCAGTGATTTTCACATCTGCACCATGCTCTATTAACCACTCGACAAGCTCTTTTTTGTCTTTTTGAACAGCCCAGAAAAGCGCTCTAGCGGAAGCATTTTTGATCCTCATTCCCCCAGCTATATAATTATCCATCCTGTATGGAGGTGCATTCTTCAGAGGATTAATAATATAGTATTTGATGTATCGGGCTGCCTCCTTTTCATCAAAGCTGTTAAACCATTCAAACATATCTTTGCGGCCTACCTCATCTTTACAGCCTATATCAAGAGTGCCAAGACGTTCAATAAGCTCTTTTTTTCCATTCAAAGTGGCATCAAAGGGCGCCATTCGACCGTGAAGATCAATAGCAAACATGTCTGCGCCATGCTTAATAAGCCATTCTACAAGCTCCCAACTACGGTTAAATGCAGCATAGTGAACTGCAGTCCGATTAAACTTGTCTTTGGCATTCATGTTTGCGCCATGTTCAACAAGCCACTCAACAAGATCTTGCTGACCTATGGATGCCGCATCATGAAGTGCTGTCATTCCGTATACATTTTCGGCATTCACATCAGCACCATTGCTGACACGGTTCTTGATTTGCTCAGCTATTCCCTTATTACGTGATTCTATTAGTTCTTCCACATTTATGTCGGGCTTGGCTATGTAAAGTGGTTCAGTCTTTCCATATGTAGTTACCCGATCATGAATCAGGCTTTCAGTAGAAATCACTGGATTAACCTGACAACCTAAGATAAAGCTAACAATATCTAAACAGTCATCATCATATGGGTCAGCAACGGCAAGTGTAATCACATTACCGTTACGATGTATCGGTAATGCATGATATTTGAGCATGATGTCCACAGTCAACTTAGTGATGTTTAGGTCAACCCTATTATTACTCAGATCAATCACAGGATATTCGGAAGACTCACTTAAAAAGTTTGCCAGTTCATCTTCTGAAGAAAAGATGTTTTGCTTGACCAATTCAGAACAAAAGCTGCTTCCATGTTTCTTGGTAGCCTTACTAAGTTGATCCAATTGTTCCTGATTAATTTGTCCAGCCTTCAGAAGTATTGTCCCCAGTCGACTTTTGCTCATATTAGTTCCTCCTTTCGGCTATTTGATCTGGAGCTATGAAGCCATCCATACCCCCGACCTAATAAGGTTTTCGGCCAATGTAATTGCCGGGAGGGTCATAGCTGCAAACCCACACCTGATTTTTGTCTGAACAAAAGGCCATTGCGCATCCAAGCTTTGTTGAGTCTTTCCAGACAATCTGGGTGTAATGCCCGCAAACTTTGCCTTTTCGACAGGTGTTGCTTTCATAGTCATAGTCTTTCACTTCTTCAGCCCATGGTTTTACAACCATGTCCGGAGATACTTTTTGAATCTCCGTTCTTCCATCGGACCATCTCACTGCACCGCCCGCGTAAAGGTTTTCTCCATAGTGTCGTTTGTATTTCCCATGGTTGGGCCGATGCTTTAATTGGCACCTGTTTTTCTTAGCAAGGTAGTTTGCCCATTCCTGCGCATAATCAGCGAGTTCATCTGACCATATCAATCCCTGAACCCCCAGAGCTGAACGCACATCATTATGCGCTTTGGTCATGCCTATCATGTTTCCTGTCTCACCTGCCACCACTTCCCCGAACGTAAATATCACCAACGGAAAAAATAGAATATATATAATTTGCTTTGCTTTACTCATCAAACAAACCTCACTCTGGGTTGCTTTAAACAGTCTGTCTCCCAGTCGACTTTTACCCATAATAGTTTCTCCTTTTGGCTATTTACTTCGGAGTTCTGAAATCCTTGCTAGGAGGATGCAACCGATAGCCATGTGACTCCTATAATTACCCAATAAGTGATAAGGAGATAGCCGGAAGCTTTTAATTTCCCTGTCAAATTCCCATCGATATCTTCCATTTTCTTAACCTTGAAATATCTTTTCAAGCCAATCCCCCACATAACTAAAGAAGCAATGAACATTATCGGACCGGCAAGAAATATCAGTGCGGTTTCAGGAGAAAAAATTGTATCCGAATTTCCCTCTCTGGCACTAGCGAGAAGGAAAGTTATAATAACTATAAGCCCGACAAATAGAAGTACGCTTCCCAGTGACCAGGTAAAAACATCATTAACAAGTTTTTCTGGGGCGGTAGGTTTTTCATTTCTTGAAACATTCATCTAGAGATCTCCCGATGATGTGAAAATATGATGAGACCTTAGCTTGATATTGCCCAATCGACTTTTGCCCATATTAATCACCCTTCTTTTGGCGATCTTGCTTGGAATCATCAAGTATTCTCTGAACGTCTTCATCAGACGGCAATTTTCCAAAGCCCGAAGCATCGTCGAGTCTCGAGCCAACCATAAGAAGCGCGATGGGAACAACAATGGAGAGCCCCTTGGCCCACCATGACCAAGCAAGCCAAGTTTCGAGTATGGACCACGATTCAGGGTCATTTGAATCCATGGAATCAAAGCCTAAATAAG
>CAZVSF010000241.1:0-4455 GCA_964630195.1 uncultured Lentisphaeria bacterium | reverse complement strand
TCTGCGGACAGCGTTGCATCTTCAATAATTACTTCATATTTATAGCCGGCGCCAAAGTCCTTGTTCAGGGCTACTTTTCCACTAAATACAACAATATCATCTTTACTGACAGAAGCGTTGGTCGTGATGGTAATATCAAAAGCGTCACCAGATGTTGTGCCATCCTGAAGGTGAACCCAGTTGCGTCCCATAATAGCTGCATTGAATTTTGTGACCTGACCACGTATGCTGACCATCTCACCCTCATATTTGGCTTTGTTGGCATAGAGCTCTTGAACGGTCACGCCACCAGCTACTTTTTCTACCGCGACATTTTTAGCCTTTTCAACTTTTTTCGTGCCGGAAGCCATGGCCGCACTCGACATACCGCGCAACTGACCAACAAACCAGATACTGTCAAAAGTTTTATCAACTTCCTTGCTGGTAAAGTCTTGCATCTCCAGCCCCTGGTCATAATGGAGAGTCATTCCTGCTTCAATGGGTTGTTTTGCTGTGGCTATCCAGTACTCTTTGTCTCCTTCAGCTGCATAGAGATAGGTGTAGGTATTGCCCTGCATGACCTCTTTTATCAGAATTGTGTGTGCACTACCCATGGCTGCTGCCGGCGCAGCTGCCTCTGAATTATGCTCCGGAGCTTTTACTCTTTCTTTGGAATCACATGCCACAATGAGCAATAGGGACGTGATGATTAATACAAATAGTTTGAAACGCATTCTATTCCCTTTCAATAAATTTTTTGACCGAGAGATAATAGAATAAAACAGACCCCATATCATGGGTTTATTTAGTGCCCTGATTAATAACTTTTCATTTTTGCGGCCTGGCGCTCATCGGTGATCAACATGCAGGAGTAGTTCAGGAAAGAATTGAATAAAACCGTTTTCTATGGTTTCATAGTTCTTATACACTTCGTCAATCGAACCATGAAAATCATGTTTCAATTTAAGACGACTCGCCAGACCATCTAAGGCACGCCCCACATGATCAAGCTCCTCATAGGATCTTATCCAGTCGCGTTTGATCATCCATCCCACTACCATTTCCATGCGCTCCGGCATAAGCTCGCGATGATCCATTAGATCACGATAGCATTCATCCACAAATCCATTGAAATCGCGCGAGTCATACTTATTCCAGTGTTTGATCAAAAAGTGGTCAAAAACCACATCCAGAACAATGCCTGAGAACCGGCGTTTCTCCCGGCTGAAACATTTTCGCAGATCCTTCACAATCTTGTGAGAATCAGTAAAGCTGTCAACAGAACGATGCAGCTGGATACCTTCCCATACTTTTTCAGGCAGCGACTCCTGATCAACATCACGCATAAAATCGGCCATGATATTACCCAGGCGAGATAGACCATCATTGGGAGATAGCAGCAGGTGGGCGAGATAGTTCAACGGGCCGTTCTCAACGCTTATTTTAACTCTTTGCGGTACGTGTTAAAGCCCGAGATCTTTGTCGATAATTATTTTTGTCACTGCCAGTATTTCAGCTGTTTGCACCCGCAATAACTTTAAGAAAAGTTCGTAGCCTTCCTCTTTCTCGTATAGCTCGCCAGCCAACAAAAGCTCCGCCCCCAGAAGCTCTCCTATTCGTGTTGTTTGTGCCTCGGTAAGCAACCCTGAAAGTTGCAGCTTTTGTTCCTCCAGCACTGCTTGAAGGTCCTTTCTGGCAATCAGGACAAACTGTTTGTTCTGAGCAACAGAAAGCTGGACCTGCTCCTGAAAATATTCTGCATTAAGGGCTGAATTTCCAGGCTTGGCATGAATGGGTAAGACACCCAATCTGCGAGAATCTTCAATCTTCAATGTGGAATAGTCAATGAGATTTGCAACCGCCTCCTTGAAAAGCTTGGAGAGGGTCTCCTCCTTGCTTTCCTGGTCGATCTTTTCTCCCTGAAAATACCCCTCGTCGATTTCCAGGGGCTCATCGGTGAAGTAGGAAATTTCTTCTTTGGCCAAACGCATGATGATGGCTTCCAGTTTGTCGGTCTGATAGTTGGAACCTGTATGATGACTCACACTACCTGCCATCCCACCTTTGTTTTCGCCACTTTCTTTCCCGTATGTTAAAAACAAATATTTCGCATAGCTTAACTGGGAAATCTGTCGCAGTACATACTCACCACGAATATCAAGACCACCTGTTCCCACAGTAAACAATTTGATTCCCATCTTTTTTGCTTCAAGGGCAGCCGAGATATAGGTGTAGCGCTGTCCATAATCCAGATGGGCAGAAGCATCGGTAATAACAAAACCCAACCGCAATCCATCTTCATTCCACTGCACATCGCGCATGGTTTTCTTTAGGGCTGATTGCAGGTCTTCCGGGGTGTCACCACCACCTCCCGCTCTCACAGATTCGAGGGAAGCTCTGAATGAATCGAGATCAGCAGTCAGGGGAATCACTTTGGTGCGGTATTTATCATCCTTGTCGCGGTATAAAACCATACCAAAACGAATAAGTGTCTGGTTGGACAGTGCCATCAAATTCATATGGATCATATCGATGGTGGCAATGAGACGCTTGATCTCTTCTCCCATACTACCCGTCGTATCCAAAATAAAGACAATATCAACTGGCACGCGGGAATCCAGCTCCCTTGGTTTGTCCGTTTGAAGATGAATCGTGCGGGGACCATTCCTTTTTACAATAACGGTCGAATAAACATTGTCAACGCTGTATCCCACATAAAATGTTTTATCCTTGGCGGCGACTTCAGATGGATAGAAGAAAAATGACCCATCTGCGAAAGTTCTGCCTTCATCCAGTACACGACCCTTTTTACGATCAAAAATCTTCACCTCAATATTTGGAAGGCTTTTCCCGTCACTATCTTCCAGTATCAAATGGATACGCTCACTGATATCATACCTGTAGTGATCAACTGAAGCGTTGTACTGGTTCAGAAAATTCAGAAAATAATTGAACTGTTGATTGTCATCAGCAAAACCTGCTTTTAATCCGCCCGATTGTGGGGGTGCGGGTCTCGGTTTGACAGCTTTATCTGAAGATGGTTTTCCCACCCTCATCTCTAAAAACTCGCTGGACTTTTCAACAGGTCCGGAACTCGGAACCAGCATCTCGCTGGGTGAGACCTCTTCGTCAAGCTCAACATCTTCAGTCTCTATCGGTAGAGAGGGACTGGTATTAGATGGTGATTCTGGATCGGAATCTTCTGTTACATCAACACCTGGCGCACCTTTTGAAAGGGTCGTAGCACTGCTCTCTTCACCTGTGGTTTCGGAATGTTTGGCCGTCGCCCGGTCCTTGGATGTAAGTGGCTTGCTGGCTGTGATCGTAACCGCCTCCCCTTTTATTTTTTGAGGGTTTAATTTGATACGCAGACTGGTTGTTTTGGCCGCCTCCACTTTTACGCCAGAAACCTTCTCAGGAATATATCCTATCATTGTTGCCCGGATCACATAAACACCTGCTGGTACCTTGCTGATTTTAAAGTTGCCCTTTTTATCCGTGGCCGCCCCCAGTTTGGTTTTCTGAACAATGACATTGACACCCACCAGGGGATCGCCTGTTTTAGCATCGACAACCCGACCCTTTATGGTGCCAGTGGAAGCTGCCTGGATTGAAAATGCCAGTAAAAGAACTGCCAGTAGTAGACGTTTCATTTTGATCCCCCGTGCTGATATGTATTTCCAAACCTATTGGTCATTTAATAAAGCTTATACTGAGATTTAGAACTATTGTTTCTCGTCAGGCTCGACACAGCCATAGCTGTATGGTTCCCTTGCCAGTAATTTGGGTTTCAATGACTTCCAGACCAAGCGTCTTAATAAGCGCTGGCATACCTTCCTGTTGGATAAACGACTTAAAACCAGCATAATGCGCTTTGCCCGCCACACGCTCAAAGAAATGTGTGGTGATCTTCCGGGCCAGTGGCGGTTGAGGATAAATCCAGTCAACCAGAATCAGCTGCTTACCCAGCCGAGCCATTTCGCGAAGAACGGGCAGCCGAATATCTTGAGGCATTTCGTGAATGACCAGACTGGTGATGGCATAGTCAAAGGATTGCTCTTTCAGTTCTGACAGGTCGCTGGCATCAGCCAGGAGAAACTTACAGTTTGTGATGTCTCTGCTGATTGCCTGCTTCTCACATGTTGCGATCATGGTGGTAGACAGTTCAACACCCAGACCCGATTTTATTTGTTTTGAGAGATAAAACAATTGCTCCCCGGTTCCGCAACCGATATCCAGGACTGTGCTTCCATCAGGGATAAGCCTTGATATTCGTTTTCGAATCCCTCCCAGTGAGGGATCAATGAATTTTTGATAAAACCAACCATCGTAATAATGGTCCATAGCATGAACTGCCATTGGTCGACCCTCCCTTTGAATGATCCTTAGGAACTGCTTTTTACTTGCATGACTCCAGGTATCTGTCAAGCGCGTCTAAATTAGCAATCTTAAGCTTGATACCCAGTGTTGAGACAA
>CAZVSF010000240.1:0-4455 GCA_964630195.1 uncultured Lentisphaeria bacterium | reverse complement strand
TCTGTATGACCGCTGAGGACGGATTTATTCCGAACAACGCAGTCAGAAATCAAAAGAACAAGTCAGGTTGTGCTAGCTCATGAAATATGTGGGTTAGGACAAAAACCTTTCCTTCAGATCTGGTGTGGGAATCATGCAGACATCTCTTTTCCCAAACCAGGCATATCGGTTGGCTGCAATCCAGTCATATATCCAGTCCCTGAGTCCCCGAGGCACAATTTTGAATATCAGGAGTAATCGATAAAAGCCCCCAAGGAGCTGCAGCACATTGAGAACCGCATCACTTTTAACGGATGCACGACCCTTTTTGATCAATATGACCGAATCAATATCATCCTGGTCAAGCTGGTGCCCGGTTACCAATTTTTGCCCCAATTCTGATTGTAGACTTGCAAACCGGATTTTTCCCAGTGGATCATGTTTAACAATGGCTATCACTGATCCGTTGCAGAGATTGCAATAACCATCAAAGAGCAAGACAGGATGATCTGATATGATCGACTTTTTATGCATCCTGAGAGTCTAATCCATTTTTTCAGCAGTTGTCAAGCTGCTTTCAATTTTTAGCTTAAGGTGAAAAGGAGAACAGAATGAATATTAAAATTGAATATTGCGCGGTTTGAAACTACCTCCCCAGAGCAACCGGTCTGGTTGCAAGCATCATGGACAAATATGAAAGTGAGATCGAAGCGCTGACCCTGATACCTTCTTCAGGTGGAGTCTATAATATCTGGAAAGATGATAACTTGATCTTTTCAAAAAAAGAACTCGGCCGCTTTCCCTCAAGTGATGATGAGGTGATTACTCAATTGGGATAGGATTACACTCCCCGATAACAGCTCTGACGCATACATAAACATGATAACCCAGGCTCAAAATGAGTCTGGGTTTTTTATGCCTGCGATGTCATTGAATTTCAATTGTTAATCTTTTGATATTTGCACAACGGCACATAAACATTTAGTTTGGTAAGAATATTTACAAACTAGTAAAACAAACAGATTGACGACCAGGCAATGGAGCTCATTATGAAAAACAAGGTGGGAATTTTTATCAGCGTTTTATGCCTCGCTGTTGCTGCAAATGCAGCCAGGCAAATTGAGCCAAAGGGAGATCCCATAGCCCTGAGTAAACCAGGCGAGTATTATATGAGTCCCAGATGGTCGCCAGGTGGTGACCAGGTAGCAGTAGGTGGACCAAGCTATACTGGTCTCTATCTGCTGGAGTTTCCAACGGGAAATGTCACACAGGTCAGCAGCGATTATTCCGCTGGCTATGGATTTGCATGGTCCCATGATGGTACTCACATCGCCAGCAAGATCTCACATTTTGAAAAAATGCGTCGCTCACACACGCTGGTGAGTTTCAATCTGTCTGACGGAAGCATGCAAAAGCTTTCAGAACCACGCACAAGGATGAGCGGTATTCCTGTTTGGACAGCCAATGATTCACACATTTATCTCACCTTTGCAGAAAAATTCGAAAGCTTTAGCAGCTCAGCGACGAATGGCGATCTGGCAGATTCAGAATTTCACTATATTCGGGATGGTCGTTTCCAGAGCAGAGTTCAACCACAATCTGCAGAAGCAATTGAGAACACGTTTTTTATCGATCAAGATCACATCTATAGTTACGCATTATCTCCTGATGAAACACAGGTGGTATATTCAACGGCCGGGCAAAACCTCTGGCTGGCCAATGTGGATGGCTCAAATCGCAAAAGCCTGGGAAGGGGCAGTGCTCCAGCCTGGTCTCCCGACGGTGAATGGATTGCACTTATGCTGACCTTTGATGATGGTCATTCTATCACGGGGTCTGAAATCTATATCATTCATGCTAAAGACGGAGCACGAATCAATGTCACAAATACCCCCGCCATACATGAAATGAATCCTCAATGGTCACCTGATGGAACCTGGATCGTATATGATACCGACCAACTGGGTCAAATTTTTGTTCAGCAAGTGGGTTGGAGGTAATCATGAAAAGGTCAATACTTCTTCTGGTTATAGCCTCGGCCATCCTGAACGCACAGGTTACCGGTCTTTCTGGATGGAACCTTTTTGTGGATCCAGGTCATAGCATCACACAGAACATGGGAATCAATGGGTACTCCGAAGCGGAAGAAACACTCCAAACCGCCTTACATCTACGTCAATTGCTTCTGGAAAAAACCGATATTGATACAGTTTGGTCCTCCCGTTATAATGACCAGGTAAATGTGGGACTCTCAGAGCGCAGCACGGATGCCAACAACAGAGGTGCAGCCTGGTATCATTCTATACACAGTAACGCCGGTGCAGCAACCAGTAATGATGTTCTGCTCCTCTGGGGTGAACTCTGGGATGGTACACCTGATCCACCGGTAGGTGGAGAAGCCATGAGCGATATCATGGTCGAACTACTCTCTGATGTCATGCGTATTCCACAAAGTGGTTGGGGCTCCACGGGAGACTGCAGCTTTTATTCCGGTTGGGCATCTACACCTTGTACACAGAATGGATTTCAAGGTCCTTACCTCTCTGTAAATCGTCGCAGCAACATGCCAAGTGAATTAAGTGAGCAAGGCCATCATACAAATCCACTCCAAAACCAGCTTGATATGAACACCGACTATTGCCGTTTGATGGCATACAGTATGTTCTGGACCGTTCTGGATAAATTTGAAATAGCGAGACCCTACCCCGGTATTCTTTCCGGGATCATTACTGACTCAGAGACTGAGCTGCGTGTGAATGGAGCGACAGTAACCGTTAATGGTCAATCTTACACCACGGATTCATACGAAACTCAATTTTACCAATACAGCTCTGATCCAAATGAACTACACAACGGCTTTTATTTCTTTGAGGATCTTCCAGATTCGAGCTTTGAGGTGATTGTATCAGCTGATGGCTACTATACGGATACTTTGATCGTCTCAGAAATGTCCCCGAATTTTGTCACTTTTCTAGATATTCTCCTGGCCCCAAATACGCCACCGTATGTGGTTGAATCGAATCCGACAGAAGGTGATTCACTCTTTCCAGCCTGGAGCAATCCCTCCATCACATTTTCCAGAGCCATGGATCTGACCTCACTTGAGGCAGCCTTTTCTATCGAACCGGAAACAGCTGGATCATTCTATTTTCCCCACAATAACAAGCGCATGATCTTTCTTGTTGAAGATTCCCTGGATTTTCTAACGGATTACACCATGACCATAGCTGGAACAGCCACTGATTTTTCAGGAAATCCTATCGATGGGAATCAAGACACGGTGGGAGGGGATGCCTGGAGTGTTCATTTCCGAACCGGTCCTGAAGATCTGTCACCCCCATTTATCATAGGCGCTACACCCTCCAATGGTGCAAATCAGGTTGATCTGCGACCGATAATAAATTTTGTCTGGAATGAAGAGCTTGATTCCGCTGGCATCAATCCCGAACTGGTTGTTCTGGAGCGTCAATCAAATTCAGAGCCTCAAGCATTCACCCTTGAACATCATGTCATAAACTCAAAAAGCATCCTCACGATCTACGCCATGGAGGAGTTGATGTATGGAGAGAATTACCGAATTCGAATTTTACCTGGCTTCAGGGATGTTTTTGGAAATACACGGACCCTGGAAACCACAATGAATTTTACGACCGCCAACTTTGACTATTCGATCAGCAATATTGACGATTTTGAAACCAATTCAGTGAACTACTGGTGGACGCTCGCTGGCTCTGGAAGCACAACTGGCATATTAACAGAATATTGCAGCCGAGATTTTGTGACAGATCTGAGTGTCTTCTCCGAAACAGACAGTATCGCACTAAAAATTGACTATGGCTGGAATACCGAGGCTGATTCCTGGTTGATTCGTGAATACCTTGGGGGAGGACCCGCCAGAAATGTTCACTTTAATGCCAGCAACATCCTGCAGGCCTGGGTCTTCGGTGATGGTAACGGCAATACCTTTCGTTTCTGTTTAGATGATAATATTGGTGGCGCCAGCGCTCATGAGGTAAGCCCGTGGTATACCGTCGACTGGTTTGGTTGGAAACTGGTAAGCTGGGATATGTCAGTGGATGGAACGGGTACATGGATCGGCGATGGCAACCTGGACGGAACCCTTGAGTTTGATAGTTTTCAACTTGGTTACACACCAGGACATAACAATATCGGTACCTATTATATTGACAATCTTCGCGTGGTTGACAGAAACTACCTTGCTGTCGATGATGTGAGGTTCCAGCAACCCACAGAAATGGCACTCTTGTCAAATTACCCCAATCCCTTTAATCCAATGACAACCATTCCCTTTACCCTGACTGAATCAGCTGAAACCCGTGTTTCGGTCTATAATTTGAAGGGTGAGCTGGTTTCTATACTACTACGTGGAACATTGGAGGCAGGGTATCATGAAACACGCTGGAATGCCTCAGATGTGTCATCAGGTGTTTATCTGATCTCGCTTGAATCCAACGG
>CAZVSF010000239.1:0-4471 GCA_964630195.1 uncultured Lentisphaeria bacterium | reverse complement strand
AGTGCAATGAATTTTGGGATTTTGCATGAAAGTCGTTTGAATGAAAAACGCGTCTGTTTAACACCCAGGGGAGCAACATCTCTCATTAAAAGAGGGCATAAGGTTTTTGTAGAATCCGGTGCCGGCGTCTCCAGTGGGTTCTCCGATCAGAACTATACAAATAGGGGTGCCCAGGTTGTTTTTAGCCCGGAAGAAATTTATGGCCGATCAGATGTCCTCTTAAAAATTCTACCCGTTGATGAGGATTGTCTGAAACACATGCTTGTAGGTCAGACCGTGATAACTTTTCAGCATCTCTCAGTGAGCAGTCCAGATGTATTCAGGGGACTGGCTGAAAAGAAAATTACACTCCTTGGAATGGAAATCATGGAAGATGCTGATGGTTCAAGACCTATTCTGACTATGATGAGTGAAATGGCTGGCCAGATGGCACCTGTCATTGCAGGGAATTACCTTGGAAGAGATCCCATGGGTCGAGGGGTGTTACTGGGCAGCGTCCCTGGTGTGGCTCCAGCCTCCGTCGTTATTGTGGGTGCTGGCGTGGTGGGCACCAGCGCTGCAAGAGCATTTGCCGGTCTTGGTGCTCAAGTACATATACTTGACAAAAATATCGATAGTTTGAGGAAGGTAAAAGAAAAGCTGGGGGATCGAGTAACCACTCTTTTTGGTAATCAAACAGCTATTGAAAGAACACTGGCTTTTGCTGATGTGGTTGTCGCTTCCATTCTGGAAAGGGGAGCACAAACTCCCCAGATCATCACGCGAGCCATGGTACGAAAAATGAAACATCTGGCTGTCCTGATTGACTATTCCATAGATGAAGGTGGAGCCAGCGAGACATCCAGACCCACGTTGTTATCTGATCCAGTCTTTATTGAGGAAGGTGTCATCCATTACTGTGTGCCCAATATTACTTCAGGGATCAGCAGGACGACCTCTATTGCCCTTTCCAACGTGCTCTCAAATTATCTCATACAGATCGCCGAGATGGGCATAGAAAAAGCCATGCAAGATTCTCATGCGCTTCATAGGGGATTATACACGCTTCAAGGCAGAAATATGCAACCCGCGCTTAACCGTCAATTTGGAATAAAAATTTAATGACCTGGACTGATCAATATAGTTCCAGAGTAGGACCTTCCGAGGAGGCGATGCAGCTGGTCAAATCAAGAGATTCAGTCTATCTGCATGCCGGCGCTGCAACGCCTCAGCTTCTCGTCGATGCGTTTAGCAAGCGGGTGCTGGAACTGGAGGATGTCACCATCAGCCATATTCTCACCCTGGGAGATGCAAAGTACGTCGGTCCAGAGATGGAAGGTCATGTCCGGCTTAATTCACTTTTTACCGGTGCGAATGTGAGAGAATCCGTCAAAGCGGGTAGAGCTGACTGGACACCCATATTTTTATCTGAGATCCCAGGTCTATTCAAAAACGGTCATATTCCTGTTGATGTGGCCATCATACAGGTCAGTCCACCGGATTCGCATGGGTTTTGCAGTTTTGGAGTGAGCACGGATACGACGATTGCCGCATGCAAGGCCGCAAAAATCATTATCGCCATGGTGAATCGACAGATGCCCAGAGTACATGGGGACAATTTCATACATGCTTCCAAATTGGATTTCATCGTCGAAGCCAATGAACCACTTTTTCAGGCAACCAAACCGGAATTGTCCGATCGACACATGCAAATCGGTAAATATATCGCTAGTTTGATTGAAGATGGATCTACTCTGCAAATGGGCATTGGTGCCATCCCAGATGCGACATTACACTATCTTAAAGCGAAAAGAAATCTGGGTATCCATACAGAAATGTTCAGCGATGGCGTCGTGGAATTGGTGGAATCGGGTGTGATCAATGGTGAAGAAAAAACGCTTCATCCCGGGAAGGTTGTTTCCAGCATTGTCATGGGTTCTCAGCATGTTTATGATTTCATCCATGAAAATCCATTTATGGAGTTTCATCCCACTGACTATGTGAACGACCCCTATATCATTGCTCAAAATGATAAAATGGTGGCGATAAATTCATCCATTGAGATCGATCTCACAGGTCAGGTGTGCTCTGATTCCATGGGACGTTCAAATTTTTCAGGAATTGGTGGTCAGGTCGATTTTATGCGTGGCGCATCCCGCAGCAAGGGAGGCAAGCCAATTATTGCTATGCCTTCTACTGCCAAAAAGGGCAGCAAGTCAAGGATCGTTCTGGATCTGAAACCCGGTGCAGCCGTTACTACCAGCAGGGGAGATGTGCATTACATTGTGACAGAATTTGGAATTGCTCAACTCCATGGAAAAAATTTAAGAGAGAGGGCCAAAGCTCTCATCTCAATTGCTCACCCGGATTTTCGCGAAGATCTGGAGCGTCAATCATATGAAAGTAAACTATTAAAGTAGAAGATACATATCGTATAGATCCCAGGAGGTTCTAACTATGGCAAATGCACGTGGACTTGTTGCAGTAAATGTTGAGGAGTGTAAGGGATGCAACCTGTGTGTTGTAGCCTGCCCTGTCGATGTTCTGCATCTTGCAAATAATTTTAATACACATGGATATAGCCCGGCTGAATATGATGGTGAGGGTTGTACAGGGTGTGGGATATGTTTTTATGCCTGCCCGGAACCGGGAGCAATAACGGTTTACAAAAACTGGGCTGAGGCTCAGGAGGCATATGTCTGTCAAACCAGGCAGATAAAGAGTCGCTTGATAATAAAGGATACAGTCAAGGGTTTGGCAGAATGTGAAGTCTGCGGTCAGGAAGTTATCCTTAGTAATTTTAGTCACTTAACCTTTGCGGAGTAAGCTATGGCCAAACAATTTGTAAAAGGGAACGAAGCGATTGTAAAAGGTGCTATCCTGGCGGGATGTCGTGCCTATTATGGATATCCAATCACACCAGCGAGTGAGATCGCACATGCTGCCGCACAATATATGCCTCTGGTTGGAGGTACATTTCTTCAGGCTGAAAGCGAAATTGCTGCCATCAATATGGTCTATGGTGCTGCTGGCACCGGGATCAGAGCGATGACAGCCAGCTCCAGTCCTGGTTTCAGCTTAAAACAGGAGGGCATATCATACATTGCCGGCGCCGAGCTGCCTTGTGTGGTGGTGAACATCATGCGAGGTGGACCAGGACTTGGCAACATAGCTCCTGAACAGAGCGATTACAACCAAGCTGTCAAGGGGGGCGGACATGGAAATTATAAGAATATTGTGGTTGCTCCCAATTCTGCGCAGGAAATGTGTGATCTAACCATACTGGCTTTTGACTTGGCTGATAAATACAGGAATCCTGCGGTCGTTCTGGCAGATGGATTTATTGGACAAATGATGGAACCCGTTAATTTTCCTGAACCGGTAACAGAATTTGCAGAAAAGAAGTGGGCTGTGCGCGGTGTAGATGAAGATCGAAAGAATCTGATCAGTTCCATCGAGCTCGATCCAGATGATCTGGAGCGTCACAATAAGAAATTGCAGCGTAAATATGAGATCATTTTGACCAATGAGACACGCTATGAAGAGTATCGCATGGATGATGCGGATTTTATCGTGGTTGGCTACGGTATCGTCTCCAGGATGATTCACACGGCAGTGGACCAGCTGAGAATCGAAGGCGTGAAGGTCGGTATGTTGAGACCCATTACACTTATGCCATTTCCCTCAGAACGAATTGCTGAAGTTGCCGGGATGGATCACGTCAAGGCTTTCAGCGTTATTGAGCTGAGTAACGGACAAATGGTGGATGATGTACGTCTGGCAGTGAATGGTGCGAAACCTGTAGAATTTTATGGAAGAATGGGTGGCAACGTGCCATCTATTCAGGAATTGGTCCGCGAGATCAAACGGATGATGAGGGTATTATGAGTGTTAAAATATTAGGAAAATCAAAAGGCTTCTATGACACCTATGAGCGTCGTCCCGGGAGTAATAAGGAGCAGACTCATTATTGTCCAGGCTGTGGTCATGGGATTCTGCATAAACTGATCGCAGAAGCGCTTACTGAATATGGTGTGGCTGAAAACTGTATATTTGTCAGCCCGGTAGGCTGCTCCGTATTTGCCTACTATTACTTCAATGCAGGAAATATTCAGGCTGCCCATGGACGGGCTCCAGCCGTTGCTACCGGGGTAAAACGCGCCCTGCCGGAATCCATTGTCATCTCCTACCAGGGAGACGGTGATCTGGCAGCTATTGGGGGTAACGAGATCCTTCATGCTGCCAACCGAGGCGAGTCCATTACCGTCTTCTTTGTAAATAATGCTATCTATGGAATGACGGGTGGACAAATGGCCCCGACCACGCTGATCGGTCAGAAAACAACGACAACACCCTATGGTCGCACTCTGGAGAACGAGGGTTATCCCATTCGTATGGCCGAAATCATTGCCAGTTTGGAGTCGCCTGTCTATGTAGAACGGGTCATGCTGGCTGACACCCGCTCAAAGAACGCTGCCCGCAAAGCCGTTCG
>CAZVSF010000238.1:0-4482 GCA_964630195.1 uncultured Lentisphaeria bacterium | reverse complement strand
TTCGGCTGTATTTTTCCGGGAGTCCAGTCGGTACAGAGCCGCCAGCCCCACCACATGTTCGTCATGCAGGGCGAAAAAAATTGCCCGATCTGATCCTCGGCTACCGCCATCCGCTTGTTCTACCCAGCTTTGCTGGCTACGTGCAGCGCTTGATTCAAACGTGGATCCAAACGCTCCCGGAGAATCCTTAAGAGATTCCAATCTGATTGACTTATAGAGATCGAATTCCCCCTGTTTGATTCTTCGATAGTTATACACTATAGATTGCAGGCCGGATGGTATTCTTTGGTATCTTGATCGGTGTCAATGTTTGTGTTCGGGATAATATTTTGACAGTTTTTCAATGCTTGCTTTTAACGCGAGAGCACTATCCTGGTCCGAATTCTGTTTGGCTTTCATGGCTGCCAAAATCACAGCGTGGTGCAGTTTCAATCTTTCGTTATAGTCATTCTGGCTAGGCTTTACTCGTTGCGTGAGATAATAATCACTGATGATGTCAATGATCTTCTGTGCGTGCTCCTCTTTGTTCATCACCCAGCGTACCATTTGGTTTTGAGACTGGACATCTGTTTTTCCGGCCAGGTTGATCATCTCGGTAATAGACTTTTCAATGGTCACGGCATCTTCCAGCATGAACTGCAGTCTGGCATGATCGTCGTAAATTCCACAGGGAATCTGGCAGTGGGCGCTGGTCGTCTGGGGCATGATTAAGCCAAGCATGAAAACAAAACCAAGCAATACTTTTTTATGTTTTTTGTTCATGGTAAACTCCTTTAGGTTGTTGTTCTTAAGTCCTTGAATCTTTGTTCGTCCAGGTCTGATTCTATTTTTTTTAGATACTCTGTTACCAGCGTCTCGGTCACTTTATTCTTCTGCTTTTTTCTCAAGCTTGCATAGAGATCCATACTCTCACGAAGCGCCCTTAAGCAGTCTCTGGAATCATACACTGCAAGGGTAGCGCGCAGCGAATGCTGTTCCGGCTGACTGGCATAAAATTCAATTTTTCTCAATCCTTGTGGACGAGCCCTTTTTTTGGCTAATATCATCGGACCCAGAACCCTTGACCGGATAAAGGAGATTGCCTCAATGGCTTCAAACAGCTCTCCTCTGCCAATTTTTGTTGCCGTATAGTGGATCCAGGTCCAGAAGCGGTCTTCGATCCAACTCGAATCTGGATGGGGGAAGATTGCTGGTTTGAGGTTGATTTTCTCGCTGATCACCGTATCCCTTTCCCACAGAATGACCGGAGTTTCTACCTTGTCATGAATATCATCCAGGGACACAAATTTATAATCAACATGTAACAGTGGTGGTCCGCACAAACAAATAAGGAGGCGTGGCTCGCCAACATGCTCTCCGGTAAAGCTCTCGAGGAGGGGACCCAATTCTTGAACAATGGCCTGTCTCTCCTTCAGGACCTCGGCGTAGTGCTCAGGCTCAATATATACAATCAGGTCCAGATCGCTGAACTCATCCATCTCGTGTAACAAATAAGAGCCACCAATGGCCACGCCGATAATTCGCTGATCAATTTTCAGCCGGGGAATTGAATCTTCTATAAAACATTGGTGTCTCGCTGGAAGTTTCACTTGGTGGCCTTAATCAATTGTTTTTCACCTGTTTTGAATATTGGGCGCCCCGGGAGCCTTGATATTGGAAATTTTTTAAGGCCCCATCCAATAGCGTTTGCGGTGCAGGATCATTTTAGATATGGTTTGAATCCTTGTCGCCTGTTGACAAAGGGGGTGATACGTCATGAAAAAGTGTGACTAGGTGTCGGAGGGCTCTTCAGAAGGCTTTTGCTCTGTGGTTTCAGAATCTTCTCCTTCTGTTTCTTTTTGTGCTTTTGCTGCTTCCTTTAGTTTCCTTTTTTCTTCTTTTTTCTTCTTTTTGGCCATGTCTCTCTGGTGTTTCGCAAAAGCGTAATTTGGCTTAGCCATTCAATCTCCTTTAGTCGTGTTTGATAAAAACCTTCTCTATTTGATGAGCGCCTTAACCTAAGAGGGGGTTTCTTTATGGCAAACCACAAAGCTTTAAGATTCTATCCTTCTCTTTGTCTTCTTACAGCACAAAAATATCCTTCATTATTATCACTTATTGCCGTGAAATAATTTTGCATTGGAGTCTCACCATTTATTTTCTCGCACAGAATTTTTTCTCAAAACTGCTTTTTGCAGAAACGCTTTAAACAAAGGATTACCATGCCCTCAGCAAAGATTTTCTGGACCAAAACTGATGAAGCGCCAGCCCTGGCCACTTACGCACTTTTACCAATTGTCCAAGCCTATACCAAAGATACTGAAATAGAGATCGAGATCAGCGATATTTCACTGGCCAGTAGAATAATCGCCCTGTTCCCAGAGAACCTTTCCCCGGAACTAAAACAGGAAGATGCCCTGGCTGCTCTGGGAAAGCTGACCCAGCACCCTGACGCCAACATCGTAAAGCTTCCAAATATCAGCGCTTCAATTCCTCAGCTTCAGGCTGCCATTAAAGAGCTCCAGCAAAAAGGCTATGACATACCAGATTATCCAGAGGAGCCTAAAAATGATACTGAAAAGGCGCTGCAACTGCGCTTTACCAGGGTTTTGGGTTCAGCTGTAAATCCTGTACTCCGCGAGGGTAATTCTGACCGAAGAGCTGCCACGGCTGTAAAGCGTTTTGCGCAGAGTAATCCTCATCGCATGATGAAACCCTGGCCAGAAACAGGCTCCAGAGCAAGAGTTGCCCATATGGTTGAGAAAGATTTTTATGGAACTGAAAAATCCATCACGCTGAAACAGGAAACCAGTGTCTCTATCGAGTTTTCTGGTGAGGATGGCAGCAGAACAGTTCTGAAGGAGGGGTTGGCCTTACAAAAAAATGAAATTATTGACGCGGCTGTTATGAATATTCGCGCCTTAAGAGCTTTTTACGCCAAGACGATCGAGGAAGCAAAACGAGAAGGTGTTCTCCTGTCGTTGCATTTAAAAGCCACGATGATGAAGATCTCAGACCCGATTATGTTTGGACATGCTGTCTCTGTCTATTTCGGAAAAGCCCTGGATAAATACGGTGCAGAACTGAAGGAGATTGGTGCCAACATCAATAACGGGCTGGCTGAGATCGAGGGGAAGCTTGATCGTCTACCGGCTGAAAAAAGGGCCGCCATAGAAGCGGATATTGCCGCAGTCTATAAAGAACAGCCTGCTCTGGCGATGGTAGATTCGCGCAGGGGAATCACCAACCTCCACGTTCCCAACAATGTTATCATTGATGCTTCCATGCCCAATGTGGTGCGTGATGGTGGTAGAATGTGGAATAATGATGATGCCTTACAGGACACCATTGCCATGATACCGGATCGTAGTTACGCCACCATTTATTATGAAATTATTGAGGACTGCAAGATCAACGGTCAGTTTGACCCCTCAACAATGGGTAGCGTTTCAAATGTTGGCTTAATGGCCCAAAAGGCCGAAGAGTATGGTTCTCACGACAAGACCTTCGAAGCACCAGGAGCTGGAATTATTCGAGTTGTTGATGCTGATGGCAATACACTTCTGGACCAGAACGTTGAGCAGGGCGATATTTTTAGGATGTGTCAGGCAAAGGACGCCCCGATAAAGGATTGGGTGAAGCTGGCAGTCACACGAGCCAGGGCAAGTGGGTCTCCGGCAATTTTCTGGCTGGATGAAAATCGTGGTCATGATGCCCAGATCATTAAAAAAGTCAATTTGTATCTCCAGGACCATGATCTATCAGGTCTGGATGTACAGATATTGGAACCCCTTGACGCAATGAAATTCAGCCTCAAACGTGTTCGGCGTGGTGAAGACACAATTTCAGTGACGGGTAATGTCCTCAGGGATTATCTCACGGATCTGTTTCCAATTTTAGAGCTTGGGACCAGCGCTCGCATGCTTTCCATCGTTCCCTTAATGAAAGGGGGCGGGTTGTTTGAGACCGGTGCTGGCGGGTCTGCACCGAAACATGTACAGCAATTCTTGCAGGAAGGGCATTTGCGTTGGGATTCTCTCGGTGAATATTGTGCGCTGGTTCCATCCTTTGAACAGATCGCCCGCACCAGTGGGAACGCCAGGGCTGCTGTTCTGGCCGAAACCCTTGATGAGGCTATCAGCACATATCTGGAGAACGCCAAATCGCCTTCACGGAAAGTGAACGAACTGGACAATCGTGGCAGCACTTTTTATCTCGCGCTTTATTGGGCAAAAGCTCTGGCTGCACAGGAAAAAGACGGTGGGCTCAAGGCCCGGTTCGATTTGTTGTACAAACAATTGTCTGAAAATGAAGGCATCATCGCTGAGGAATTACTCTCCTCCCAGGGCAAAGCGGTTGATCTCGGTGGGTATTTTGTGCCGGATCCTGTAAAAACAAACCAGGCGATGCGACCCGGTAAAACCTTGAATTCTATTCTGGATTCTATCTAAGCATTTACAAAGAACAAGTTTGGTAAAAGGGTGTGGCGTGCTGCACCCTTTT
>CAZVSF010000237.1:0-4511 GCA_964630195.1 uncultured Lentisphaeria bacterium | reverse complement strand
AGGTGGGTCAAAGGTCAGTGGGAAGATCGATCTTCTCAAACGATTGGCTGAAGTTGCTGACAACATCCTGATCGGTGGCGGAATGGCCTTTACATTTCTTAGTGCTCCTCCTCTGAATCACAATGTGGGTGCTTCTCTGGTTGAGGAGGATAAGCTCCAATTCGCTGCTGATGTCATCGATCTATGTCTGGCAAAAGGTGTCAATCTGGTTTTGCCCTCAGATTGTATTGCTGCAACTGAATTTTCGGCAAGTGCATCGTGCTCTGAACTTCCCATTCGAGGTCTTGAAGATGATCTCATGGGTCTGGATATTGGTAAAAGAACGATACAGTCATTTGAGAAAATCCTTGATGCGTCTAAAACTGTGCTTTGGAATGGTCCCATGGGTGTTTTTGAGATGGAGCCATTCGAAGGGGGCACAAAAGCCATTGCCGCTAAACTTTGTGATATCACAAAACAGGGTGCAACTACCATCGTGGGTGGTGGCGACAGCGCAGCAGCACTTAGTAAATTTGGTCTGGATGATTGTGTTACCCACACATCCACTGGCGGCGGTGCCTCACTGGAATTGTTGAGTGGTATTGCCTTACCTGCTTTTGAAGCTTTGAAAGGAGCTAAATAATTGAAAAGAAATAAGATAGTGGCTGGGAATTGGAAGATGCATTTCGGCCCCAAAGCAGCGGCAGAATTCGCTGAAACCTTGCGTATTAATATATTGGACACCCATGGGGTGTCGGTTATTTTATGCCCGCCATTTTTGGCATTGAAGTCGGTTTTTGATGTGGTGAACGGTAGTGAATTGAAGGTAGGCGCCCAGAATATGCATTGGGAAGAATCTGGAGCATTCACGGGTGAGATCACAGGAGATATGATTAAGGAAACCGGTGCCGAATATGTGATCCTGGGACACTCTGAAAGACGTCATGTCTTTGGTGAGTCCGATGATTGGATTAACAAGAAGGTTCACAGGTCTTTGAAAACAGGTTTGATTCCCATTCTGTGCGTGGGTGAGAAAATTGAAGAGCGCGAAGTTGGTGCAACAGAAAATGTGATCGCCAGACAGCTCAGAGATGGTCTAAAAGGACTATCAAAATCTGAAATGGATGTCGTCATCGTTGCTTATGAGCCCGTATGGGCCATTGGTACCGGATTGACTGCCTCACCAGAGCAGGCTGCTGATGTACATAAGTTTATTCGTGGTGCTTTGAAGACATTATTTGATAGTGAAGTTGCTGAATCCACCTGGATATTGTATGGAGGAAGCGTCAAACCTGAAAATACACAAGGTTTACTGTCCAATGAGGACATTGATGGAGCTTTGGTAGGTGGAGCAAGTATGACACTTGAAGCATTCAAGGGAATCATCGACGAAGCCGGAGCCATCAACTAGGAGAAATACATGACATTTTTGTACGTTATACTGGTTATCGTTTCATTGCTACTCATGATGGTGATACTCATGCAATCCAGCAAGGGTGGCGGTCTGGCTGGTACCTTCGGTGGTGGAAACACTGCAAGTGCACTTTTTGGAGGCGTGGGAGCAGGCAATTTCCTCACTAAATTGACGGGTGGACTGGCGATTGCTTTTATGGTGATCATTATCCTGATAGGCGTCCTGAACAAGGGTGGTTCTACCGGGCAAACTGATTTCCAGAAAGAATTGCAGGAAGAAATGATCGTTCCCGGTACACAATTTGAGGCACCTGCCCCTGCAGATCTGGCACTACCAGCTGAAACAGCCACCACTCCAACTACGACTGATAAGGCTAGCAGCGAAGAATAGTTTTTTGGCCGAGGTGGTGGAACTGGTAGACACGCTGTCTTGAGGGGGCAGTGAGCTAACGCTTGTGCGGGTTCGAATCCCGCTCTCGGCACGAACCCTCAGTAATCCCGATGGAAACATCGGGATTTTTTATATCCGGGATGAGAACCCGCAGGGTTTGACCCGGAGCGAACGCAGTGAGCGGAGAGAGCCGACGAAGCCGGCAGGTCTGAGGAAGGCAATCCCGCTCTTGGCACACGACCCTCAGCATATCACCTCAGCCTTGGGGATTCAGCTTCTTGAAATACTAATTGCAGGAATTGGTGTAGAGATTTTGGCCACCGCTTCGCCAGCCAAACAGGCTCAATATCGAGGGGGATTATCGTTTACGGACGTAAACTACCTTGTGGTAAAATTGGACAGCTTCAGATTTCACACTAAAATCTGAGGTCCCAGTTTCATGACGCAGAAAATATATATTTTCCTCTGAAAATTGAATTTTACGTGAGATCAGTTGTCCATCACTCAAACGGGCGACCACATGATCCCCATTTTTTACGCTGGCGGCTGGAGAGATGATCATCACATCACCATATCGTGTGTATGGATCAATAAGTGGGTTTTGCTCTTCATCAACAATGATCGAGTATGCCAGCGGATCTTCAACATCCGGAATCCCTTTTAGGGCATGAACCGGTTTTTGCCCGATCGTTCCATTGCGTCTAAAAAAATCTGCCTGGCTGCTCTGACTCCAGGTATAAACTTTGATCGTTTGACGAATATTCTGCAGGGGGACATAAGGTCTCAATTGGTTCTGGTTTTCATCAACCCACTCAACCTGCAAGTTCTCGTCGCTCCTCACAAACCTTACCTGCCGACCTGCCAATTGCGCCAGATGCCTGAGACTATTTTTTCGAGGAATAGTTTTGCCGGTTCTCCATCGACTTACTGAAGAGCTTTTTATGCCTGTCAATTTGGCTACTTCATAATCTGACAAGCCCAGCTCATCTATGGCTTTCAGGGCGAATTCTCTAAAATTATTTTTCATGATTTTAATCTATTGATGCTGAATTGGTTTAAAAGCAAAATTTGACCTACTTGAATGTTCTTGACCTCAAAAAATCTTCGGGGTGTGATGAAAATGAAAGCGTTCCAGCAAGATTGTTCCCACATCTTTCGGGTCAATAAAATCAATGACAAAAGCAAGCTCTGCTACTATATTGCTCGCCGCTTAAAGCTTGATCCAGTAGTTCTGGACGACTTAATTGGTGCAAATGTGCTTAGGTGCATTTGGTAGAATGACAAAGACCTCTAAGAGGGTTGATCGACTAGAAGGATAATTGTAAAATGAAAAACCTCGTTATATCTGCACTCATACTGGCTTCATTTGCGAGTCAATTAATGGCACAATATCAGGATGAGATCCTGGTAACCAAGGCGCGCGATGCCATCAAAAATTTTAACATCGTGACTGCAGATAGTGCCTATAAAGCTGCCATGAAAGCTGCACCTGATGAAGAGCGTTACAATGAGATTCAAGCGGAATGGGGTGTATTGGAGCAGATTAATGTTCGGCTCACAGATGGTGGTAGAGCTTTAGGGAGAGCTGAATACGATGAAGCTTATAAAAAATATGGTGAAGCCATTGCTCAAATGGATGCATCTCCCCTGAAGATCTGGGGCCGTTTCAAAGGTGAAGCATACTACAGCATGGGCATGGTTCACTTTCGTCAGGAACAGCCCATTGAAGCTGCTGAAAAATTTCGTAACGCCATAAAGTTTGACTCAAGTGAAGAGAAATATGGCAAAGCCATTGAGATGGTTCGTAACAAGCACTATTCCGAAGGTCATAAATTTTTAAGACGGAAAGATTTCGAATCAGCCCGGATTGAGTACGAGAAATCCGTTGCAGTAGATCCTGCCTTCGCCAGTGGTTACTATCAATTGGCCTATATCGCCAAACGAGAAGGAAATCTTAAAGCAGCAGAGGGCTTTTATCTGGAAGCTGTGACCAGTGATGCCACACATTACAAAGCATGGTATGGACTGGGAAATTTATACAGCCAGATGGGCAACAATCCAAAGGCCATTGAAAGTTTAAAGACTGCGATCTCCATCAATCCCAACTATGAAAAATCATACTATGTACTTGGTAAGGTATACGAGAGCCAGAAAAGCACTTCACTGGCAATTTCAAACCTGAAAAAAGCGATTGAGGTTAATAACAAATACTCCAAGGCCTATGAACTTCTGGCCAAGATCTATATTGATCAGGAAAAATATGATACCACTATTGCTCTGCTCAGCGGATTGAAGGGATCCACAGTTACCTATGCTACCGCCTATAACCTTGCTCAAGCCTACAATGCCAGAGGGGATCATTCTGCAGCACTTACGGCTGCTTCCACATCCCTGGCTAAGGCCAAGAAGAGAAATTGGGCACCTGCCGAGGTTGAAAAGGGAGATGCTCTAAAAGGATTGGGCAGGAATAAAGAAGCCATCGCTGCCTATCGTCTGGCTCTGAAGGATGCGAGATGGAAAAGTCTGGCCCAACATCGCATTGACGAACTGATGAAGGGCTGATCGAACTTCACTGAAACTATTTGATATATCTTTTTTTAGAGGCTGCCCCAAAAGGGTGGCCTCTTTTTATGAATAATAGTAACTTATCAATAACCCCATGCTTCAGAGGCAGTGTGAAAATAGGGTGAAGCAATTACCCCACGTTTTAACGTGGTGGTGTGCTAAC
>CAZVSF010000236.1:0-4512 GCA_964630195.1 uncultured Lentisphaeria bacterium | reverse complement strand
ATTCCCACACTTTTGTGTCAAATTACAGAATTTGAAACTTGATTTATTAACGAAATGCTGTAATTAGAAGCCTGGGCTTGATCACAACAAAAAGGGATTAAAAAAGCGATGAAACGTATAGGTTTTTTGCTAGTTGCTGTTATGATTTTTTGGGCGTGTTCACCCCTGGATGAAAATACTGCCTCCTCTCAAAATTTTACAACCCGGGACAAGGTCGTCTCTGTCTACACGACGGCTGAAAACACAGAATTGAGACTCTCTCCCACTGCGACAAGATCTTTTGAACCTGCGGAACAGGCCAGAGAGACGGAAGTCGCTATTTTTGTGAACCCTGCAAAGTCCTTTCAAACATTCTGGGGTATTGGGGGCGCTCTGACAGATGCAGCTGCTGAGGTATTCGCAAAACTGCCTGCAGACCAGCAGGAGAAATTTCTGAAAAGCTATTATGATACGGAAGACGGGATTGGCTATACGCTGGCTCGCGTTCCCATCCACAGCTGCGATTTCAGCAGTGCCAGTTTTACCTACATCACTGCAGAAGACAAAGAACTGAGCACATTCAGCATTGAACATGATAAAACCTTCAGAATTCCATTTATCAAACGTGCCATCCAGGCTGCCGGTGGAAAATTGCCCCTCTATGCAAGTCCCTGGAGCCCACCCCCGCACATGAAAAGCAATGGAGAGATGTTACACGGAGGGAGTCTGCTTCCTGAATATTATGATTCATGGGCACTCTATTATACGAAGTTTATCAAAGCATATGAAGCAGATGGAATACCCATTTGGGGGATCACCCTGCAGAATGAACCCATGGCGACTCAAACCTGGGAATCATGTATTTATACAGCGGAGCAAGAGCGAGATTTCCTGAAAAATCATCTTGGGCCGACCATGGTTCGTGAAGGATTGCATGACAAAAAAATTATTGTGTGGGATCATAATCGTGACCTGATTGCTGAACGGGCCCACACCATATTCGGGGATCCAGAAGCTTCCAAATATGCCTGGGGAATCGGTTTTCACTGGTATGAGACCTGGACCGGGAGTGATCCCAATTTTAACAACCTTGATGTTGTTGCAGAATCCTATCCTGATAAAAAACTGGTCTTCACCGAGGGCTGTGCTGAAAGTTTTATTGAGGACCACTATGAATATTGGCCCAATGCCGAACGCTATGGTTATTCAATGATCAATGATTTTAATCATGGAACCGTTGGCTGGACAGATTGGAACATCTTACTGGACGAAACTGGTGGTCCAAACCATGTGGGCAATCTCTGTTTTGCACCGGTCCATGCTGACACTAAAACCGGTGAATTGATCTATACACCAAGCTACTATTATATCGGCCATTTTTCAAAATTTGTTCGCCCCGGCGCAAAACGCATCAGTACATCTGCCAGCAGGACGCAATTGGCAAGCACCTCATTTTTAAATGAAGATGGGAAAATGGTCACCGTTGTCATGAACCAGACCGATGATCCAATTGACTATAAACTGTACATAGGCATGAATGCAGTCAAGGAAACGATCCAGGCGCACGCCATGCAGACACTGGTGTATTAGCCGCAGTCTGGAAATATTCTAGGTTTTTGCAGTGCGAAACTTGTGAACCAGCAGGGTGACACCGGCATATATCATCCATAGTAGCAACATATAAAGCAGAATGACGCGGGTGACATAACCACCACTGATGGTGTAAATGACTGCTTTTGATAATCTGGGAATATCTGATGATGCCATCAGGAATACCAGGGAGGGAATAATATCCAGTATCGAAATGACGATAGCAACAATTGGAAATACATATGCAAAACTGGATAACCTCGATGTTTCTGGTACGCGACGAGCCAACATCAGTGTCAAAGCAAAAAAGGTGAGCATAAATCCGGCCATGGATAAAATATTCAGATCGAATGTCCAGATAAAGGTCTCCAACTGACCCAATAGTTCTACCTTGAGAAAAAATGCTTCAAAGGTAGGTTCATCAAAGGAAAGCCAGACCAGGTTGAATTCTGAGGTATCTATCCCCATGGTAGAAAACATATGCAGTATATAGGAATACATGGGAATAAAGATCATCAAGCCCAGAATGAGTATCTCTCGCGTTAGTTTTTTTGAAAGATTTTTATTTAAGTATTCAGCTACCATTTTTTTCTCCGAAATTGTTGCTACGCTTGAATCAGCCAGAAATTAATTTGGCTGTTGCTAAAATAAGTGCAGAATCTCCATCTTTTTATCTTTTTCAATCTTTGTGTCCAGTTTTGTTGAATTCCAGATTGACTTCCACTTTTTTTCAACGCAGCATTAAGGGTCCTCAGTTATTGTGACCAACAGATAGATTAACCCTGCCCAAGCAGAGGAAATACATGCAAGAAGTCGACTTATACCCGCCTTTAAAAAGCTATCTGGAACAACAGGGTTATGATGTAAAAAGTGAAATTCTTAATTGTGATGTGGTTGCCCTGCGTGAGGCAGAAGCTCCCATTGTTATTGAGCTCAAATTATCATTGAACCTTACAATTATTTTGCAGGCAGTTGATAGGCTAAGAATATCAGAGACCATTTACATTGGCGTGCCCAAAGGTCTGGGTGTTCTCAAAAAGCGTCGAAAGCCAGTTGTCAAACTCATGCGCATGCTTGGTTTGGGATTGATCGTCATCGATCCCAATTCAAAAATTGGTAATGTTGATGTCCTTTGCGATCCCGGCGAATACAAACCCCGTCAGGTTAAAAAGCAGACTCAGCGCTTGTTGAAAGAGTTCCAGCAACGCGTGGGTGATCCGAATCAGGGTGGTGCCAGCATGCAAAATGGTATTATGACTGCCTATCGTCAAAAAGCGTTGGCCATCTCGGATTACTTAATGACCCATGGGGAGACCAAAGCCTCCATCATTGCCAAATCGCTGGAAGAACCAAAAACGCGGACCATTCTTTATGATAACGTATATGGATGGTTCGATCGACTGGGTAAGGGTGTGTATGGTCTATCCCCCCGAGGCGCAAATGAAATAAAACAATGGACAACAGAAACTTGAGTTTTTTGATATAAATTGGCTCCAGAATCAGGTTACTCTCGCAATGATGCCTTGGTAAAGATGTAGTCGGGAATATCCACATTAAATTTGATGTCATCCATGATATATCGCGTTCCCTGACCTTTGGCCAGCACATCCTTGAAAAACATTTCTTTGGGGTACCAGCGATCCCCAACCTTCATAACCTCACGGATCTCAAAGATCTTCAAAAGTGTGGTTCCATTTTTTGCATAGCGTTCTTCTTTCAAAGGCAAATATCTGGTTTTATCCACCCAGACTTTTCGCTGGGCGTAGGCAATATCATCAACACCCTGTTTGGCTCTTAATCGGAGGACATAACAGGGGCGGTCCATAAAGGTTTCTTCTCCCACAACAGCAGCGTCATAGACTTCCAGCAATTTGCCGTTATCCACCATATCCTCGTAGGAAAGGTCGGAGCCTGAAACGCTCTGCCTTAGCATATGTCCACTGATTTGAATGACCCGGTCTGCCTGGGGGGTGTACATCCAGAGCACATCCTCCATGCGTAACATTTTGACGCCTTTTTCTCTGGCGGGGCTGAGATACTCAACCAGAGAAGTGGACTCGCCCTTGGACCAGCTCCGAGATGTTATTCGGGTTTCACGACCACGTCGATTTGTAATGACCATAGTGGCTGTGGCTTCTGCAGATTCTGTAACCATCTGCTGATCAATTCGATGTAGTATTTCCTCAGCATCCGGTTGAGCTATAAGCAGCGCGGGAATGGTACATATGAACAGAATGGGCAATATGTTTCTCATGTTTCTAATTCCTTAAATAAACTGGCGGTATCACGTTTGAAGATACGCAGACCTGAGAGTCCAGCCCCTAACAGTGTTGCGATCACCCCAGGGAAGAAGCCTATATAAAAGGCAGTTGGCGTGATGCGAGCCCTAATGATAGTCGGCATCATCATGGTGCTGTCTTTCATCATGTCCCCCATGTTTAAACCAACTTCCTGGAGGTAATAACCTAAACCTAACCCCATGATCGTACCGATTACAGTACCAACAATTCCGATACCAATACTTTCTACCAGAAGGCTGCGGTACACATGACCTTTCGACTCACCGACAGCGAGGCGTAAGCCCATTTCAGCATAACGGCGGATGGCTCCCATAAGACCTGTATTCCACAAGACAATCCCCATGGCAAAGATCATCACAAAACTGACAATGCTGCCAGCCTTGGTTGCATAGGTATAATAATCCCTCATGTTTGAATCGTCTAACATGCTGACCATATAAGGGGCAAATCGATCTATGTTATCATCATGGTCAAGATTAGCTGCAAAATTGAGCGTATCATTTTCCATAAAAACTGGATCGCTGTGTTCGGAATTAAAGGAAGCAGTAAGTTCGGCTGCCAGGACATCGTCATAATATGGCTTGGGGAAGAAACCCAGAATTTCGGAACTCCAATCACCCATATCCAACATGCGTTTCACATC
>CAZVSF010000235.1:0-4530 GCA_964630195.1 uncultured Lentisphaeria bacterium | reverse complement strand
ACACCACGCTTTCCTGGTGGTGGAACACCCAGCTACCATCCCAAAATGATGCTAAAGGACCTGATCTATTCCATACCCAGAAGATTTACTCATCTCGATCCAGCCGACCCATAGAACCTGAAGCTGTGTTTGGGCAAATCAAAGCAAACCGACACTTCAGACGCTTCCTGCTTCGGGGGTTTGAAAAGGTAACTATAGAGTTCGGGTTGGTTGCTATTGCCCATAATCTGATGAAACTGTAGATGAAAAGGACTGCCAAAGAAGAAAGATCTGATTTATCGGTCGCTGGTGACCTGATCATAACTCTTTATTAAACCGGCCTATATTATTCGCAATAGCTCAGAATCTCAATTTTGGCCCTGGTCTTGATATACTTCGACATAGCTCAGCATGACGAATATGGTTTCAAACGGTATTCTTGGGCCAGCTTAATAGGATTGAGAAAATTCCATTTTCAGTTCTAAAGTAGACATTAAATCCAAAATATTTTTCTGTTTTACTCACCGTGCGATTTTCGGTAGAAAATTCGCACTGCTTCGCTTCAAATTTGACGAAACCGCAAAAAGTATCTGAGAAATCATAAAATGTGCCCTAAAACCATTAAATACAACCACATATCGTGAATAAGTATAAATCCATATATATCAACATTTTGCGTCTCTGCGGGCTCTGCGAGAGGTGGTTCCTGAGCCCGGTCGAAGGGGACTTTTGCGAGGGCGTCAAATTTGAAGCATAGCGATAGCTATGGTGATAATTTTAAGTGTGGTATGCTGAGTTCATCGAAGGAAAGTAAAACTGGAAAAGATGAGGATATCAACACGCATATGGAGGTGAAACTGGTATTACACAAATCTGTGATAATCTGTGTGTATCCGTGGCTAAAATAAAAGAGGCTATCTCAGGTTATGAGACAGCCTTTTTTTTGTGGAATATGTTATAAAAAGTGAGGCTCTAGGCTAGCGCCTCCGTCAAAATAGCATCGACCTGATCCAGATGACTTGAGAGCTTGCTATAGTCTTCATCTTTTATATTGGCACAGATCTCAGCACCAATAGTGCTGAGGTTCTCAAAACCGTAACTTGTCCCGGTGCCCTTGATATTGTGACCAAATTTATACACATCCTGATAAAGCTCATCACCCAAACTACTCCGAATCCCGGGCAGAGATGTGTTTAAATATTCCAGATATTCTTTGATAAGTGCCTGAAATTCTGGTGAATCCATAAAATCATCTGTCATGATAAACTTCCCTTCGATTCGAAATTGACGGTCCAATATAAATATCTTTATCCCTTTCGAGAGCTATTTTTTTTAGAAGCACTCTCCTGGTAGTCTGAGTTTTTAGAATAAATTTGCAAAAAGAAAGGTGTCTTTGTGCTTGGTATGATATGCATTTTATATGTTATTACCATGGGTGCAGAAATTGAGCGATAGGAAGTGACATGTTGAAACGGCCAGCCGCAGATCAAGTGGACAATCAGGAAGCTCCCCGCTACCCCAATCTGGAGTTCCATTTACGCCATGCGCTTGAAGAAAACTATCATCTCAATCTACCCATGTTTGCTCTGGAAAGCGGTAAATTCAAGATCGATTACCATGAGTTACAGAACCTAATCCATACGCTGGGTGAACAAAAACCCCAACACGGATTTATGGCCAGCGAGCTCCATGGCATGGGTTTGCTGTCACTCCTTTCACACAAACTTATCCGTCTTTATCGAAACCAGGTGAATCCTGCCTATATCATTGAGCTGGGCGAATTTTTAGAAGGTGAATTGACGCGTCCTGTCCTGGATGATCTTCTGGCAAACTATCTCGAGGCTTTACCTTCAGACAGCTTCAGATCTTCAGCTTTGAGCGTGAATGATTATCTGAGTGGATCGACCCAATCAGTGCCCAATACCCAGATCGTCATTGAAGAACTCCTAGTTTATTTACTTGCCTTGAATAATCCAGCCTTCGAAAAATATGATGTTGTCTTTAAAGAGGATTTTCACAGTGCGATTCGATCTGCGGATAAATTACTCAGGAGTATCCAGAATTGGTCTTCGCAGGAACGCGGCTTTGGTCGGAATAGCAAAAATATTATTGAATTACTTTCAGAACCCCTTCTGGCAGCACCTGATTCAATCGAAGGTCAACTCGCTTATATAAGACAACACTGGGGTAATTACCTGGGCTCCCACCTGCTTGATCTCCTCCGCGGTCTGGATCATTTTGAAGAAGAAAATCGCTTTCGCGGATTTGGCCCCGGTGAAACCCAGGTGCCAAGCTATTCCGGTGAATTGCAGGGGGGTGAATATTATAGCCAGGACAGTGACTGGATGCCCCGTGTGGTCATGATCGCCCGTAATTCCCTGGTCTGGCTGGATCAGTTATCCAGGCGATATGGGCGTGATATCAAAACCCTCAGGGATATCCCTGACGAGGAACTGGATCTTCTGGCGCAGCAAGGTTTTACGGTCCTCTGGCTCATCGGACTCTGGAACCGCAGCAGTATCTCCAAAAAGATTAAACACTGGTGTGGCAACCCCGATGCAGAGTCGTCGGCATATTCACTCAAGGAATATCAAATTGATCCCAGCATTGGCGGCCCGGATGCCCTGGAGAATTTACGATCCCGGGCATGGGAGAGAGGCATTCGTCTTGCCAGCGATATGGTGCCCAATCACACTGGACTGGATTCAAAATGGCTAAAGGATCACCCCGACTGGTATATCAGCAGTGATCACCCACCCTTTCCAGCCTACCGTTTTGATGGAGGCGATCTTTCTGATGATCATGAGATCAGCATTCATCTTGAAGATCACTATTTTGATCGCAGTGATGCGGCTGTGGTTTTTAAAGCATACGACCACCGCAATGGAACGACCCGCTATGTCTACCATGGCAATGATGGGACTTCCATGCCCTGGAATGATACGGCTCAGCTCAATTATCTGAACCCTGAATTAAGGGAAGCCATCATTCAGGTCATTCTGGATGTGGCGCGTCAATTCAAGGTGATTCGCTTTGATGCCGCCATGACATTGGCCAAGCGACATGTTCAACGTCTGTGGTTCCCTGAGCCGGGATCAGGTGGAGATATACCCTCACGGGCTGAATTCAGCATGAGTGGAGCCGATTTCGATGCAGCTATCCCGGCGGAATTCTGGCGGGAAGTTGTGGACCGGGTGGCGAGTGAGGTCCCAGATACTCTGTTGCTGGCCGAGGCATTCTGGATGATGGAAAGTTATTTCGTCCGGACTCTTGGGATGCACAGGGTGTACAATAGCGCCTTCATGAACATGTTGAAAATGGAAGAGAACAGTAAATTCTTTGAGATGATCAGCAAAACGCTTGAATTTGATCCCCGCATTCTGCAGCGATTTGTGAATTTCCTGAGCAATCCCGATGAGGATACGGCCATTGCCCAATTTGGCAAGGGTGACAAATATTTTGGGGCCACCGTATTGATGGTCACCCTGCCTGGTTTGCCCATGTTTGCCCATGCCCAGATCGAAGGATTCGAAGAAAAATATGGTATGGAGTACCGGCGTGCTTACTGGGACGAAAACCCCGATGAGGATCTTGTTGCCAGGCACCAGGATCTGATCTTTCCCTTGATGAAGAAACGCTATCTCTTTGCCGGATCAGGAAATTTCAGGCTGTTCCCCTTCATCAATGCAGATGGTCACAGGGTCGACAGTGTTTTCGCCTATAGCAACCAGAGTGGATCAGAACGCAGTCTGGTGCTGGTCAATAACTCATACACCAGCCAGACCGGTTGGATCAAGGAATCTGTTCCATTCAACGATGATCCTAAAGCAGATCAGGCCAATCTGGTATCTGAAGCCTTGATTCATGCGCTTTCATTTGATGTGGACAATAGTTATTACATCATTTTCCAGGAACAAGCCACCCGGCTTTGGTTTATTCGCAAGGTGGATGAAATGCGAGATCAGGGTCTTTACATGGAGTTGTCCGGTTACGAATCCCAGATCTATCTGAATTTTCAGCTGGTCAGTGATTCAGAATCCATCCCCTGGTGGAGTATTCATCAAGACCTGGCAGGGCAGGGAACCCAGGATTTTGCCACCCTGTTCCGACAGATCGAACTGGAGCCGGTTCACAACCTGTTTTGCAATATGATGAAGCTGATTATCCAGGGAGAGCGTTTGCCGGATGGCCAGACCATACTCAAGAAATTTGCACCCCTTCTGGAAGCCATGCTTGAGTTGGAAAACATCTCCCTCATGATCGAGGATATCCAGGATTTTGCCACGAATTATGAAACTCTGATGACCCGGTCCAGAGGCCAATTGGATACAATAAAAAAGCAGCAGCGAGAGACCTTCCTCTTCCTGTCCGCTTCAACTTATTTTGCCAGACAGCTCCATGCCGCCAAACCTGAGAGCACGGAGAGCATGGTCAAAACCTATGTCCTGGATGAGCAGATCAACAAATGCCTGAGCGATAGCTCCATTCAAGATCTGCCTGGTCTGTTAAGTGTTTTCGAACACGCCGATAGAAGCAGAGCACTCCTCCAGA
>CAZVSF010000234.1:0-4538 GCA_964630195.1 uncultured Lentisphaeria bacterium | reverse complement strand
AATTCCTGATCAGAGTCCAGGACGATACTCTGACTAAACGCATGAAAGCCAGGCTTTTGAACCCTGAGTTGATAAGTACCTGTGGGATATGAAAAAGCCTGGAGTGGCAATTTTCCCATATTCGACTTATCCAGGAATATTGAACTATTTTCCGGGGTTCCCTCCACGCGCAACAACCCAGTCTCTCTAGTTAAGAGAAGCGTCAATCGGCTATTGCGACCCTCCTGGAGCACCAGCGTGGTATCGAGAACTTTATAATTATCCAGGGTCAGGGTCATCTGATAAGGGGTTTCAGCTTTAAGATCTTTCAGATCGATGGGCGTCTTCCCCCTGTCAAGGCCATCTAACACTAATCTGGCCCCAACAGGGTCGGAAACGATTGCAATCTGGGCATCTGCCTTTTTTATGGTTCCAAAAATGAGTCTGGCAGCCTCGGCGATGCCCTCGGTGAGAAGCCGATCAATTTTACCCGTCATATCAAAGTTGGCTGTTTTTATGATCTCACCACTTTCCACACTGATCATCCGCATGGACATGGCATAAGTATCGCCAACACGTCCCACAGTCGCTCCCAGCATGTACTGGACACCGAGAAATTTTCCAATTTCTACGATACATTCATCTGAGGTACATCCGGAGAGTTGCAACTTCTGTTCACTGAGGATCTCATCCATGGCTCCCCGTTCCATGATCCGGTAAGATCCATCTGCCACAGCCTGGCTGCGAAATCGATCTGTGAGCGTTTTTACAGCGAATTGGTCAACACCATAGCCTTCAAATTCAAGCACGGCTAGAGTTTGTTTTTTTTCCTGAGCTAAAATGGTGTTTGTGGGTACAAGTATCAAAATCGATACTATGCTGAGGCAACGGATAAGTTGCCACAGATGAGATCCATGCCCAGTTTTTAAATTATAGCGATTTGAGTATTTTTTCCAATTCCACTTCATCGCCAGGCACATAACCTTCGTGTGTGTATACAATCGTCCCCTCGCGATTGATAACAAAAAGTGTTGGTAACGCTGCAAATTTGGCCCCTTGGTCATTTTCTTTAACAACATTGAACTTTTCAGCCGTAACTCCATAGCCATCCAGAAGCACGGGAAGATTACAATTGAGCTTATCCACCCATTTTTGCGCAGCCTCAGGTTTGTCCTTGAAGCTGATCAAATAGAATTTGATATTGGGATAGGCTTTTGAGAGGAGTTCAAGTTGTGGGACTTCTGCGAGACAAGGCTTACACCAGGTCGCAAAAAAACTCAATACAACGAGACTTGGGTCGTTTGCCCGCTCACCATACACTCGACTGGCGAAGAATTTTTCACCTTCAAGGTCTTGAAGATAAAATGTGGGTGCCTGTGTTTGAGCAATGGCAGTGCAATTACTCCACAGTAGCAGCAGGCTGCATATAGAATAAAAACGGCTCATCAACCGTTTCCCCTCGACCATCGTAATTTCTCCTCGTAGGGGTAAATGTAATAATCCTCTTTCTTATGACAAGTCTTAGATGCCTTTGACACATTTTGTAGCGCAGGCACAGAGCAACTACTTATAGTTTCATCTGTTTAAAATTCAAAATTGTTGTCTGTATCTGAGAATGCAGCGGAGTGATGCTAAAATGTGGTCAAAATGTGGTGGTAAATAATTTTCTTAAATCCGGATTCCAATCCACTCCAGGATGGTTCATTCCAACCAGAGGGAGCTCACTGCTCACGAAGGTCCTGACCCTGTTACCTCGAATATCATAAATAGTCAGAGACATGTCTGCTTGTTCAGAAAGACAATGCCTGATTGTTGTACTCGGATCACTGGAAAGTACAGCTTAATCTTCTTCTTTTGATTGCCCATTCAAGTTGGAGGCCTTGCCGAAGATGTATACGCAATAGGGCACCAGATAGCTCAGAATGATGGAGATCCAGCGACCCAAAGTCATACGACCCTCATAAATCGCCTCGCCATGATTGATAACCAATAAAATGGACCCTACCAGCAGAGCAACTTTGAGAGCAGGTGTGACCCAATTGGATCTGAATAAGTAACTGAGATTCATTTTATACGGTCTCTATATATTTGTGCACCAAATGGATACAGGCGGATCCTTCTCCAACGGCCGCTGCGACCCTATGGTTGGAGCCATAACGAATATCACCAACGCAAAAGATCCCGGGTACACTTGTTTCAAACATAAAGGGTTCTCGCTTTAAGCTCCAGTTGGCTGGACGATTGTTGGATAATCTGGGTAGATCCAGACCGGTCATAATGAAGCCCTTCTCATCACGGACTACCAGATCTGCAACAAATTCTGATTGCGGTGAAGAGCCTATAAAAATAAACATTGCTGCAGATTTCAACTCATTCATTTCCCCAGTCTGGATATCTTTGTAGACAATCTTTTCCAGGGAATTGTCTCCCTCAACTTCGGCGACTTCAGAGTGAGGCAGCACTGAGATATTGGGGGTAGCTTCAATTCGATCGACAAGATAAGAGGACATGCTATGTTTCAAAGCGTCTCGTCTGATCATCATGGTAACTGATTTAGCATATCGACTAAAGAATAAAGCGCCTTGTCCGGCTGAATTAGCCCCGCCAATGACGCATATATCTTGATCCTTGTAGGTAGCAGCTTCAGTCATTGCGGCACCATAGTAAACCCCGACACCCTGGAGTTGGTCTATTCCTTTCGCTTCCAGTTTGCGTACTTTCATTCCGGAAGCCAAAACGATACTATAGGCCGAAACCTGACTCCCATCCTTAAAGGTGACGATCTTGTATGAGCCATTGTCATCTATTTTTATTACTTCCTGGGCTCTAAGCAGCTCCGTTCCAAATTTCTTGGCCTGAGCCACAGCACGCTGGGCTAGATCTGCCCCGGATAGTCCTGCTGGAAAACCCAGGTAATTCTCAATCCGGGAACTGGTTCCTGCCTGCCCCCCGGGAGCTTCTCGCTCTACTATAAGTGTTTTTAATCCTTCAGACGATGCATAGACAGCATTTGCCAACCCAGCGGGTCCGCTTCCGATCACAACCACATCATAAAAGGGTTTTTTTGCAGTTCTTTCAAGCCCCACTTTATCAGCAATTTCCTGGACAGAGGGCTGGATGGCATGTGTACCATCTTCATAAAAGATGATGGGTAATTGGGTAATGTCGTCTGTCAGGCTCCTCACTAATTCCAGCATGGATTCATCTCTATCGATGTCTACCCATTGATAGGCAATCTGATTGCGGGACATAAACTCCTTGATCTTGTAGCAATTTGAAGACCATAGTGCACCGGCCAGGCGGATTCCGTCAAAGGGAATTTCAGCCCTGCTCTGCCACAGATTTAAGAGATCATCAAGTACTGGATACAATTTTTGCTCCGGTGGGTCCCATGGTTTCAAAAGGTAGTGGTCGAGACCAATTTCATTGATACTCAGTATGGCGGCTTCCGTATCAGAATAGGCGGTTAACAATACCTTGGCACTTTCCGGGTGCAAGGTCGTCATTTTAGCTAAAAAGTCCGTACCTGTCATGCCAGGCATTCGTTGGTCCACCAGGAACAAGGCAATAGGTGTTCCCCGCTTTTTGACCGTTTCCGCAGCTTCGAGACCGTTATCGGATCCCAATGCCTTTACAATTCTATAATCTTTCCTATACTTGCTTCTCAGATCCCTCTCTACCGATGCCAGCACTTCCGGATCGTCATCTACGCATAAAATGATGGGCTTATTCATGGTCTTCCACATTCACTGGTAGTTCAGTTCTAAATATTGTCTTACCCGGCACCGATGTCGCACTCATTTGACCCTTGTGTTTTTCGACGATGATGCCATAGCTTGTTGAAAGTCCCAAACCAGTACCGGCACCAATTGTTTTTGTTGTAAAAAATGGGTCAAAAATCTTGGGTAGCACCTCTGCAGGGATCCCTTTGCCATTGTCCTCAATTTCGACACAGACTTTGCCGTCCATAAGCTTTGTCCTTATTTTCATTTCACCCTTTCCGTCCATTGCAGCAATGGCGTTGTCCAATAAATTTGTCCAGACCTGATTTAATTCACTGCCATAGGCCATGATCTCAGGGACATTTTTGTCATAATCCCGAATGACATTGATTCCCACTTTAAGCTTATTCCTTAAGATGATGAGTGTATTGTCCAGACTGGCATGGAGGTCAATCTTTAACACTTCGGCCTGTCCGAGAAAGGAGTAATTTTTAAGTGCAACCACAATTTCAGAAATACGGCTGGTTCCCTCACTCACCTCTGTAAGCAGTGAGTAGACTGGAAAAATGGTAGCGACCCAATTGAGGATTGCTTCTAAATTGTCTTTATCGTGTTTCTCCAGAAGTTCATCAAATTCATTTATTGTAAAGTTCAGATCCACAAAATGCGGAGCCATATCAGATTCATTTTCGAACCCCTGATCGTCCAACCAGTCCTCAAAATCAGCCTCCCTGTCGGATCGTTCCATGGCGCTCAATTCGTTTGTAAATGAGCTATGATCGAGAGCTCGTTTCTCCAGTTCATGGATTAGCGCTAAATCCACTTGCGATAATTCTC
>CAZVSF010000233.1:0-4544 GCA_964630195.1 uncultured Lentisphaeria bacterium | reverse complement strand
CCAGATCGTTCCATCGGTTCCATACCCGGTTCCATCCATGATGATGCCTATGACTGGCTCATCAAGGTCGTTTTCTGCCATACAGGAGACAAGGTGGGCATGGTGATGCTGAACCCCCAGCAGAGCAGCTCCCTGGTCTTTGGCCCATTTTGTAGATAAATACTCTGGATGTAGATCATGAATGATCAGCTCAGGTTCAATTTCAAAAATTCTTTTAAGGTGTTCAATGGTCATCTGGAAGAATTCGAATGCCTCAAGGTTTTCCAGATCTCCAATATGCTGACTTAGAAAGACATTTTTGTCTTTTGAAAGCGCTACAACATTTTTCAGCTCACCGCCGACAGCTAAAACGGATGCTCCTTTTTGCTGAAGAAAAATGGGTCGGGGGGCAAAGCCCCGACTTCTGCGGATGGGACGGATTTCTCCTGATAATTCCATCACCACGGAGTCATCACTGCGTAAATAGATATCTCGATCGTGCAGCAGGAAATAATCCGCGATACCATGCAGTCTGCGGAGGGCTTCGGCATTGTCAATACAGATGGGCTCCTCGCTAAAATTTGCAGAGGTCATCACCAGCGCATTCAGATTTTCAGATAGAAGCAAATGGTGGAGCGGTGTGTAGGGGAGCATGATACCCAGACGATCATTCCCGGGAGCTATATTGGGGGCAATCTCGCTATCAGTTTCTGCAGTACACAAAACGATAGGCGCTTGAATTGAGAGGAGCGCTTCTTTTTCTCTTTGATCTATTTTTACAATTTGACTGGCTGCTTCCAGATCCTTCACCATAAGCGCAAAGGGCTTCTCATCTCTACCTTTCGCTTTTCTTAAATTTGCCACAGCCTCCTGGTTCCGCGCATCCACAGCGAGATGAAAGCCACCGAGACCTTTGATCGCCAATATTTTTCCTTGAGACAACAAGGTGATGGCGTCAGATAATGGATCTTCAGATTCCAGTTTGTCCCCATTTGGGCTGGTCATCCAGACCTTGGGTCCGCATACTGGGCAGGCATTGGGTTGGGCGTGAAAACGACGATCCAGGTGGTTCTCATATTCTAGACGGCAAGCCTCACAGAGCGGAAAATGTTTCATAGATGTGAAAGGGCGATCATAGGGGATATTTTCGATAATTGTATACCGAGGTCCGCAATTTGTGCAATTGATAAAGGGATATTTAAAGCGCCGATCGCTTCTATCAAAAAGCTCTTTCCTGCAATCATCACAGAGGGCCACATCAGGTGAGATCAGGGTTGATACTGAGACATTGTCATGGGAAGCAATGATGGTAAATTCAGTATCATCAAGATTTGGGATTTTTTCACTTTCAACCGAGATAATCACTGAGAGAGGAGGTGCTTCTGTGGAAAGCCGCGCCTTGAATTGATCGAGCTGGCTCGACTCACCCTGGATCTCAATCTTGACACCATCAGATGTATTTTTGACAGATCCGATCAGACCCATATCTTTAGCCAGAGAATAAATAAAGGGGCGGAATCCCACCCCCTGAACAATCCCATTAACGGTTAATCGGTGTCTGATTATTTTAGAAGTCATCGCAATCAGGCAGATGCATGTCAGGAGCTTCTACAACACTCATATCAACACATTTATTTTTTTGAGTTTTCCTTCAGCCAGTTGTACCAATTTTCCATTCCCTCACCTGCTGTAGCAGAGACTTCAAAAAATTTCAGATTGTGATTTACCTGGAGTGCATATTCTCTACACTTGGCCACGTCAAACTGCACATAAGGGAGTAAATCAATTTTGTTGATGATACAGATATCAGCAGCATCGAACATGGTAGGATATTTGAGCGGTTTATCTTCACCTTCAGTGACACTGATGACGACCACGCGCTTGTCTTCACCCAGATCAAAAAGTGCCGGACATACAAGATTTCCAACATTCTCTATGAAAAGTGCAGAATTTTCCTGCAATTTTAATTCTCCATAGGCTGTATGAATCATTTCAGCGTCCAAATGGCAACCATTCCCGGTATTGATCTGCAACACGGGCACGCCGGTTGTGGCGATGCGATCGGCATCGTTCATTGTCTGTTGGTCCCCCTCGATCACTGCGCTGGAGATATCATCTTTCAGCGCAGCAAGTGTTTTTTCAAGGAGGGTGGTTTTTCCTGAACCAGGGGAACTCACCAGATTGATGGCAAAAATATTTTTAGCTTCGAAGTAGCCGCGATTGCGCTGGGCCAGTAAATTGTTCTCGCCCAGGACATCCTGTTCAACGGCAATGGTACGGTCATGGGAATGGTCATGACTATGATCATGATCGTGTGTGTGGTGGTCATGGGTATGTTGGTGACCATCTCCATGGTGATGATGGTTCTCGCCATGTTTTGTAAAGGTTGTGCTGCTCACGCCACATCCACAGGTATCACACATATTTATTCCCTTTCCAGAATAGTCAATTTACACTTAATGCCTTGAGCTTCAGCTCACGTCCCTGATTAATATCAATCTCATAGCTCTCGCATTTGGGGCATAGTGCCATGAAGGATTCTATTTCGAAGGCATGCTGGCATTTTTTGCATGTAGCCAATGCAGGAAGTTCGTTGATGGAGAGGGTCGAATTCTCAGCCATGGTCCCCTTGCAGGCAGATTCATAGCAGAAATTGAGTGAATCGATCATGACACCAGACAATTTTCCCACATCCAGTTCAATAATTGAAACGGAGCTTGCACCATCTTTTTCCGCCTCTTTACAAGCGATGGATACAATATTCATGGCGATGGACATCTCATGCATTCAGAACAACTCCAGGGTTTGATACAACTAAAGGCAATATTAATGCCGATTTGCATGAGTTCAAGCGAATTACCGCTGATCAATCACCCAGAATGGCCGATACCAGGGTTACAACATCCTGAATATTTACCATGGCGTCCTGGTTGAAGTCTGCTGCAAAGGCTGCATCTCCCTCCAGGGTCGAATTACCCAGGATATGACCGACGATCAACACGAGATCCTGAACATTTATCTGTGTGTCCAGATTCACGTCTCCGGGTGTGAATGTAATTTCACCAGAGTAAAAAATATGCAGGTCGTCCAGTGCCGCTTCAACAAGAGACCCACTGGGAGCATCTTCAGCGATAAACCTGAATTGGAGCTGATTGGGTTGTTCAAAAAAGTGTTTTGCCAGAAACTGATGATATGTCCAGGAATTGTCAGACTGGGTGGTTTGTTCAAGGTTGACCCAATTGTTGTTTTGATCGCGAACCTGGACAGACCAGGTATCCTCACCCGGGTTAAAACCAAGATCATTGCTATACCACCGCCAATAGCTGATCACAGGTGAAACACCAGGCGGGATTGCATAAACGGGACTCTGGAGCGTCGTGCGTCCACCATCGACATCTCCGGCCCCGGAATTATCACCGGTAAACTCGGCATTCCCCGTTACAAAGCACATCGAACCAGCCAGGGAATGGTCATCTTCAGGTTGAACGGGATCGGTGCCTTCCCAGGTACCGATTGGATCTGCACGTGTCCACAGACCGGCGGTTGCATCATCTCCAGCGATACCTAGCGACCAATTCTGTTCAGTTTCAGCATCTTCATCAACGAGTGAGGGAAAATACCCTGAGTTGCCAACCAGAAAAAAGTGGGGGACTTCAGGGGCGGAATGTGGGTTGTATACACTGTTCCCCTCTCCGTCGGTTGCTTGTATATAATATTCCACGATGGAGCCATTCTCCTGAGCTGGGATTTCTCCGCTCCAGTTATTCGAGGATATTTCAGTCATTTCAACTTCTGAATAGCTACTTCCTGAAACAGAGTAATTCAAGGTGACCGAAAGGAGTGAAGAATCCTCTGCAAAGATCTCAACAAGCACAGAGATCGGGTCAGCAGTATCTGTTACATTTGCCAGGGGTGTATGGCTCAGATTAAAAGCTGTCAGCGCTTTGAGGGCATTTACACGGAGTCCCATCTGAAGATTGCCAACATCATCACCATCGATGAGACGAGCTTCCAGGGCATCGACACTTATGCTGGGGAACTGGGATTTGATCAGAGCTGCGACACCGGCTGCCAGCGGGGTGGCCATTGAGGTACCATCCCAGGCTTGATATTGACTGTTGTGCGCCGGATTTGCCGGATCGGTACAGCTCCAGATCCCTGTGCCAGGCGAACACATGTCCACCCACGAACCATAATTTGAAAAACTGGCTCGGTTGTCTGAACTATTGGTGGCGCCCACACACACAACGCCATTGTTGGCTCCTGGATAATGGGGGCTTGAGCTTCCATCGTTTCCGGCTGCGAAGAGTACGACACTCCCCATGGTGTTTCTGGCATGGAGGATGGCGCTCTGAATTGTACTTGAGCTTCCGCCACCGCCCCAGCTGTTACTGATCACATCGGCACCATTATCGGCGGCATAGATGATAGCATTAGCCGCAGCAACATCTGAAAGATATGGAAAAATTTTGCAAGTCATTATCTTGGAGTTCTGTGACACCCCTGCAATACCGATCAGGTTATTGGTGACCCCTGCAGCGATACCGGCGCAATGCGTCCCATGG
>CAZVSF010000232.1:0-4561 GCA_964630195.1 uncultured Lentisphaeria bacterium | reverse complement strand
CCCTTCACATGAGCTTCATGTCCATCATCACTCGTGTCTTGGTTGTCGAGTGTGTTCCTTGAAAGTCTGGCGTGTTGTATTGCAGCATCAGGATCAGCAGCTACCTCGTCGTTTCCGGTCACGAGATCGGCAATGTGCATCATATGTCCGGTTGCTTGAACATCACGCTTTGCTTGCTCAAATATATACTTCTTGAATGGTCGAATGTGCATGTAATTATATATAATATACCTCATAACAAGGAAATTACTATGCCCGCACCATTTGGACCTCCCGGCGGAGGCATGCCTCCCCAGCAACAGAAGAAAAAACAACTGCCACCAAAGCTGTTTGGTGGATGGACCGCCACTCTAGATGATCCAGAGTCATACCAGTCACGGACCATTGATCGAGCAGAGACTCGACTCGGTGGAGAAGAAGCGATTGACGAGACTCAACCCAAAGAAATCTTCAAAGGACTGAACGCATCAGAGCAGATGCGTCGGGCGCGTAAGCTCCAGCAGATGAATGCAATGGGAGGGATGCCTGTGAGGGAGTCCCGCAAACCCAGACCAGGATCAAACCGCTGGTGGAACAACATCAACGAGAAAGCAACAAATAACCCCGAGATCGGCAAATTCTTCTCGGAGCAGATTGATAAAGTTCTTGTCAATGAATTGCGCGATTCAGATCTCCAAGGGCCGGGACCAATCGGATCCATGACGCTAAAAACTCGCAAGAAGACAAGAAGACCAACCATACGACCATATGATCCAAATCAGGGTCTCTCAGGTTTAGATGATGATCTGGTCCCCACCTATTTTGACCGTCCACCACCCCAACACCCGTCTGGTGATCCAATTCCAATTAGATTCACTCTACCTGCCGGGCCCGGCTCTGGCCAGGTAACGTATATTTTCGAGAATGGTGATACATTGGTTGTTTTCGGTGATGAAAGGCCTGATATATTTGCTCCTGGCGATTCATTTACCACAAATGATCCTGACTTAGATGATCGGATCCGTCAGGCTGTTCCAGATCCCCTAAAACCATTTGTGCCGGGAGGAAATCCCATAGAGGACCTAATTCATGACTTTAGTGATGATGGATAAGGGTAATTCACATGAAATCAATAACAGAAGAACTCACAACTCGTATCATATCTGAAGAGTTTTCTTGATTTTTAGTGAAAAATCGGGTATACATATAGTGTAAACCCAAAGGAGATTTTATTATGAGTGAACCCAGTTCCGTCATGCCTCGCGAAGAAGATAAAGTTGTCATGGAAGAGGGCTTTGAGCCATTTTCTCTAATCAATATAATGAAAAAGAATGGTCGTTATATTGCGGTAGCAAAGGAAAAGATTTCCGCAGGAGGGTTGATTGAAAAATCAACCTTTGTCGTGTCGCCATACAGGACAAATGAGCCTGATCGAAGAGCAACGGTTCTTGCAAATGTCTTTCCGGTATTCCCTTGCTCATGTGATACATGCAAAGTAATGGGCCCGTCCATCATCATTCCATCTGGAAACATGATGCTCGTTCAGCATTCCAGAAAGCCAAATATCAAGATTTCTTTTGATGGGGGGAAAGCGATGATCCGATTATTTGCCGAGAATAGTCTCGCAGAAGGAGATGAATTGTTTATCGATTACACAGATCTTTATGCACAAGATGAGGTTTCACAGGAATCCCATTTCGATGACATACCAACAATGAATAACATGGATTTGGACGAACAGATTTATGCCAAGCTATGATTACAGATGCGAAAAATGTGAAGTAATATGGGATGAGTTCCATACGATCTCAGACCGAGATAAACCATGCAAGAAAAAGTGTCCTCACTGTGGTGAGAAGAAAGCTGTCTCTCGTCACATAGGAGCTTTTCCATCAACACAGACCGATACAACGATGTCAGCAAACAAGACAACAGGTGGTCAATGGAATGAACTCATGACCCGAATGAAGAATTATACACCCGAAAGGCATCACCACAAATTAGATACGGCATCATCGCAGAGCGGACGGAGATTTAGAGGCTAATGACTCAGCATAGAGAATGTTGTTGCGATCCCGCACCATTTACAACAGACTGTCTTCACCTTGATAAGATCTTCATACATGAAGAAGATGAGCCTCAATGGGTAGGAGATGAAGAAGGATCTGGTTACGAGTGGGATGGTCGTGCATACGATGCAACAACTGATTTCTCTATGTGGGGACAAACAAATACCTCTGTAGGATCAGCACAACCAGAAAATTCTTGTACTGAGAGGAACTATTTCAGAACGAGTACGTGGCAAACTCTGCAATTGAATGCAGGTGGAAACCGAAAAAGTCAAAAAAATATTAGTGGTATGGGATGTGCTCCCTGTCACGGATCTCTCATCCTGAGTTTCAAAAGAAAGAAATTCATGAGAGAAACATTTGGGTGGGCTTCCTGTCAGAATGGAGGCTGTCAAGCCGAAATTCCAGATTGCTTCGCAGGCAGCAATCCAGACAGATGTAAAGATGAATCAGGGATCCCCATCAGTTGTGAACCAACTGGCAAAGGATGTCCCAAGGGCTGTGCATGTCAGTGTGTTCCAAATTCTGTTGGTGTTTTAGATTGTCAATGTGTTCCTACATCTGGTTCATCCTTCACCGGAAGCCTGGGTCCGGGTGGCGGTGGTGGAGGTGGTGATGATCCTTGTGTGGGAACGCCATGTAGTTCACTAAATCCCTGTGGTCAAGGTTGCGACTGTCGCACATTACCACCAGATGACAATGGTATATGTGAAGCCAAGGGAAGTGGTGGAGGTGGCGAAGGTGGTGGTGATCAATGTCAAACCGGCCAACTAGACGATCCTTGGTTTGAACCCGGTTGTCGAGGAGAAGTTCTATACGATCAATATAGCATGGATATGCCATCAGAAGAGGAGATGAGGGCCCTCTATATTGCATATGATGATTACTGGTATCTCGATCTGGGTGCAAGTGGGATTCCATATGCACTGTTTGACGAAACCATAGGTTGGACATCCAGCACAGGAAGAATACAATCAGAGAGAATTCGATTAGGTCCACAGTGTCCTCAGAGTGGGTATTGTACCCTCAGTTGTCCCTCTTGGACGAGCGCACCCGGCTCACCTGTACCAGTTGACTCCAATTGGTTATGCAACCCTGATCTGAAGAATACTACATGCGCCTTTACTCCATACTTCACTGGAACGGATGGAAAAACACCAAATGAGGATTCTGCAAGTTCATTTTTAAATGATGCAAGTAATGCTGGAATTGGTCCAAACATACAAGCACACCTACCAAACATCTTCTCGTCTGTTTCTTCTAATGGAAGATCCCCACTAACACCTGGCGATCAACGATATCCCGGTGGATTTTCATCTTATCAGATGTATATGATGCAGAAGAATCCAACGACACGATGTTTGGCTGACACAATTTCCTTTGCAGATGGATCCAATTTCTTCAGAGGGTTGAAACAATTTGGCGTCTTTGAAGGTTGTCAACTTACAGATCTTGATAACGAATACACGAATCTATATTCTGGTTATGTGGGAACAATGCACAGGGTTCGTCTCTGGGTACGTGCTGACATGGTTCTCCTGCAAGGAGGAACAACATATCCTTGCACAGAGGGATCCGATGGCACAATAGGAGAAAAGCCAGGCAGAAATGACAACAATGTTGTTTCGTTCTACCCACCTCGTGTGAACGAAAGATTTTACGCAGATGTGGCAGAAGGTGGATATAAAAGCTGCACAAAAGAGTTTATCGCCCCGGCCATGTTTCTGTATTTCTGCTCTGGGGCACCTGTTTTCCAGCACGAACTCGAAGAGTTGGCAGAGGAGGATGGTAATGGATTCACCGATAGTGCAAAAGAAATCATACAAAAGTCATGGCTAAATCAGTGCTCCATTGAATCTCTTGGGAAATGCTCCCAGTGCGCGGATTACAGTGAAGATCCCCCCATATCTTTTCCCTGTAATGAGGAGGTTTATAGGTGCAATGATGGTTTAGCAGATGCTGTAACTGCTCTTGGTGAGACTGGAAAATATGCTGTTCAAGACTGGAGAAAGGATCAATCCGATAAGTTTGATACCCTCCAGAACGGATTCCGACAAGCAGCAGAAACATATAGGGATGATATCATATCTGATTTGGGTGAAGCCGAAGCAGAAAGAGTATTAAACTTCTTATCCACATTCAGCATTCCAAGTGAATTTAGGACAAGAATAGAGTCCAAAGATACTGAGCTATTACCAGTACAGAAGTCACATAGATATATGCTCCCATACTACATCTCACAAGCAACCAGAGGCGGTGATGGAAACCCATATACACTGGACGAAGGTGAAAAATATAAATTCAGTGGGGACATGTCAAATTATCAGGCGGTCGCACCCGATACCACAGATGTCGAGGAACCCACCAAATTTAGCACACTGGAAAAACTAGATCCTTGGCTACCGACCTCTGGTAATCAAATTCTTGGTAGAAACCGTCAATCACCATCTTCATGGAGACCCATGTATGGTGGTGGGACCAGAGAATTTGAATTCAATTATCCCATACAAGAT
>CAZVSF010000231.1:0-4618 GCA_964630195.1 uncultured Lentisphaeria bacterium | reverse complement strand
TGGAATGAACAAAACAATTTGAGGTCTAATGATGAGTTTATGGTCAAAAACATTTTACCTAAGAATGATGGCTCTGAGCGTCGCTTTTGGCATGAGCCATTGCGCAGAGCCAGAAACCGCCTATCGAACCATACATTTGGAGACAAATGATGGCTTAACGATACAAGCGGATGTATATGAAATAAATGAGGGAGCTGCCCCCGTTATACTGCTTTTTCATCAAGCTGGTTATAGTAGAGGTGAATATCGAACCATTGCACCTCGTCTTAATGAGCTTGGGTTTACCTGTATAGCCATTGATCAACGCTCCGGGGATGAAATTAATGGGGTTATTAACGCAACCGCCAAACAGGCTAAAAAGCTAAAGCTGCCAACAGAGTATGTTGATGCTTATCCAGATCTAGAGCTCCTTCTGGCCCACGCTTCCAAAGCATATCCCGACCAAAAAATACTGGTCTGGGGCAGCTCATACTCAGCCTCACTGGCGTTTATCCTGGCTTCCTATTATCCAGATGATATCGCAGCCGTGCTTGCTTTCTCACCCGGGGCATATTTTGAAATGAATGGAAAGTCAATTGTGGAATATGCTGCCACCATTCATTGCCCGGTTTTTATGACTTGCTCACGTGATGAGGCTCCCTCCAGAAGGGAAATATTTGATGGTATCAATCATGCCCGAAAGACATTTTTTGTTCCAGAGCTAGCAGGATACCATGGATCAAAAGCCTTGTGGCCAGAGCATGATGGTAACGAGGAATACTGGAAAGCTGTGACAGCGTTTTTAAAAACGATTTGATAGGACTACGCTATAAATGGCATTTTATCAGTTAAAACGAGAGCAACTCATTCAATGCAGTTTGGATGAACTCTGGTCCTTCATCGCATCCCCGGCAAACTTGAAGAAGATTACACCCCCGCACATGGGTTTTGATATTGTGTCAGGTACCCTGCCGGACAAAATGTACGAAGGTATGATTATTGAATATCGCGTGAGACCTTTGTTGGGAATACCAACTACCTGGGTAACTGAAATAAGCCATGTCATTGAACGTCAATATTTTGTTGATGAACAAAGAATTGGACCCTACAAAATGTGGCATCATCAGCATATTTTGGTACCTCAAACAACAGGTATTCTCATGAAGGATATAATCAGTTATCAACCCCCTTTTGGTTTTCTGGGTACCATGGCAAATACTTTAATCATCCGCGGACAGCTAAGAAAAATATTTGATTTCAGAAACCAGGCTCTTGAAAAAATATTTCCTCCAAACCCATAAACTGAGGTATCAATCACGATGAAGTTGCATCGTCTACTCCTTTTATTGATCGTTGCTGTAGGTATGACCAGCGCACAGGATTGGGCAAATCTGAATCGTTATGGGGCAGAGAATGATAAAACTGGATTACCTGAAAGGGGTGAAAATCGAGTCGTATTTATGGGCAACTCCATCACCGATAGTTGGCGCAATTATCAACCAGAATTTTTTGAAGATAATCTTTATATAAATAGAGGAATAAGTGGTCAAACTACACCTCAGATGCTTATACGTTTTCGTCCTGATGTCATAGATTTGAAGCCCGCTGTGGTGGTTATTTTAGCTGGTACAAATGATATAGCTGGCAACACGGGCCCCATGACCCAGGACATGATTCTTGGAAATATCATTTCCATGTGCGAACTGGCAAGAGCCAATGGTATCAAGGTTGTTTTAGCCTCTGTTTTGCCTGCTTTTGAGTATCGCTGGAAACCAGATATGCAACCAGCACCGAAGATTGCTGCCCTGAACAAGGCATTAAAACGATATGCCATTTCAACTGGAATCGTTTATCTAGATTATTATTCCCCCATGGTTGATGATCGACAGGGTCTCCAGGAGCGTCTTACCAGCGATGGTGTGCATCCTAATGCCGAGGGCTACAAGCTAATGGCTGGCCTTGTTCAAAAAGCGATCGCAAAAGCCCTGGAGCTGCCCTGATTCACCCCCCCTTTCGTCTCAATTGGGCATTTTTTTAAGCATAGATCTAAGTGTGTCGCTTGTCGATTTAGTCAAACTTCAACACCCAAAAAGATATTTTCGCCTGAGTGGATCATTGAGAGCAGTAATTATTATTCATAGATATCTTGCTTGCAAACCTTACACACGAGCAAACTTGAGTCGTTGGATGAAAAAATGAGCAATGAATATATGTATATATACGAGGTTGCTTCTCGTTTATACTAAACGAAATGAAAATAATAACATACTAAATATTAATTGGATCAATCTATTACAATGAATGCTTTTACTCAACTTGGTCTCTACGATGACATCGTTCAGGCTATTCAAGACCTGGGTTTTAAAACTCCCACACCCATACAGGAAAAAACAATTCCACATCTGCTCGTCTCAACACAAGACCTGGTCGCTTTTGCTCAAACAGGCACAGGAAAAACGGGAGCTTTTGGGTTGCCTGCAGTACATCTTGCCAAACCAGAAGATAAAAGAACCCAAACCCTTATTCTTTGTCCAACACGCGAGCTCTGCATTCAAATCACCAAAGATCTGAACAGCTTTGCCAAACGTATTAAAGGAATTGGAGTGGTTGCGGTCTATGGTGGCGCGAGCAGTGACACTCAGGTCAGGGCTTTAAAGAAAGCTGCACAGATCGTGGTAGCCACTCCGGGTCGCGCAAAGGATTTAATTAAGCGCAAACGTCTCCTCCTGGGAACTGTAGAACGTGTCGTGTTGGATGAGGCTGACGAAATGCTCAACATGGGTTTTAAAGATGACCTGGATGCAATTCTTGCTGAAACACCAGACACAAAACAGACCCTGCTTTTCTCGGCTACAATGTCCCGGGAAGTTCTGCGGATGACCAAGACATATATGAACGATCCAATCCAGATCGCTGCCACGCAGATGAATACGGGGGCTGCTAATGTCAAACACATTTACTATATGGTTCATGCTAAACATAGATATGAGGTCCTGAAACGAATCGCTGATTCAAATCCTAATATTTATGGGCTCGTGTTTTGCCGCACCCGACAGGAAACCAAGGATACAGCGCATAAATTCATGCATGATGGCTACAATGCAGATGCCTTGCATGGTGAATTATCACAAGCTCAGCGTGACGAGGTTATGGGCCGGTTTCGTGCAAAGAAACTGCAAATACTCGTTGCAACAGATGTGGCTGCTCGTGGATTAGATATCAACGATCTGACCCATGTGGTTAATTATAATTTGCCTGATGATTCGGAAGTATATATCCATCGAAGTGGTAGGACAGGGCGTGCCGGTAAAAACGGAATATCCATCGCCATTATTCATACTCGTGAACTTGGCAAGATCAGATCAATAGAGAGCAAGTTTAAAATAAAGTTTAGCAAGGAACTTGTCCCAACCGGGAAGGATATTTGTACAAAACAATTGTATTCCCTTATCGATAAAATTGAAAAAGTTGACGTTGATGAAAAACAGATCGGACCATTTATGCCAGCCATATATGAAAAGCTGGACTGGCTGAGCCGTGAAGAACTGATCAAACATTTTGTTTCGGCCGAATTCAATCGTTTTTTATCATACTATAAACATGCAACAGATATCAATGTCTCTGCCAGTGACAAACCCGAACGCGGGGAAAGACCGGGTCGACGGAACAGGAATAAAAAAGGCGCTCGCTCGGAATCCAATCGAGAACAGGGTCCAAGTAATAAAACGTTTATCAGACTGTTTATCAATCTGGGGATGAAAAATGACCTGACTCCAACGCGATTGATTGGCTTGATCAACAAGACCCTAAATTCCAACGAAGCCGATGTTGGTGCCATTGAGATTATGAAGAAATTTGCCTTTTTTGATATTGAGGAAGGTGTTGTGAATCGACTTGTTGACAAATTACATGGTCAAGAGCATGAGGGTGTCAAAGTTCAACTAGAGGTCTCAACTGACAAGCCAACACCACTTCCAAGAAAAAAGAATAAATTCTCCAAGCAAAAGGAGTATGGGATGAGCCGAGGTGGCAGGCGTGGTAACCGTCCCAAAAGAAGTGGTGTCAGCCCACGACGAAGTCGTAAGAAGTAATGATACTATGACATTTCAACAGCTTGGCGTTATTGAACCGATACTGAGGGCTCTGAGTGCAGAAGGCTATACCAATCCCACGCCCATCCAGGAGCAGTCTATTCCGATCCTACTTCAGGGTAATGATTTGCTGGGTTGCGCGCAAACCGGAACCGGCAAAACAGCTGCATTCGCCATCCCGATCCTCCAACATCTATACCTGGGCAAAAAAGCAGGTAATGAGCGCAGAAAAATTAAAGCACTCATTGTTACGCCCACAAGAGAACTTGCCATTCAGATTGGGGAAAGCTTTAGTGTCTATGGCAAACATACGGGCGTTAAAAACACTGTGATTTTTGGGGGCGTCAAACAGGGAGCCCAGACCAAAGTGCTTGAACGAGGCGTCGATGTGCTCGTCGCTACACCTGGACGATTACTTGATCTCATCGGACAGGGATTTATTAACCTGAAGGACGTTGAATATTCTGTTCTGGATGAAGCAGATAGAATGCTTGATATGGGCTTTATTCATGATATCCGCAAGTTGATAGCTCTGCTGCCAAAGGATC
>CAZVSF010000230.1:0-4640 GCA_964630195.1 uncultured Lentisphaeria bacterium | reverse complement strand
GGCTCTCTGGCAAGCAGCCAGAGATAATTTGTATTTCCACCGCTTACAAAGGCATATTGATAATCGGGATCCAGCTTGAACACAGCATAGGAGCCATAGAACGGTCCGAAAAAGGAGACCTTGAGGTGGGCTACATTCTGATCACCTACAAAATAGGCTTTTCCCTCTGCATCACGCCATTCACCCTTTTTCTCCAAAAAGCCCCGATTCCTGACGATGACACCGCCATCCCCTTTTAATGAATACTCAGCGGTTACATTGTTCAGTCCACGTTCAAAACGATGATCCAGCCGGGCGATCTCATACCATTTTCCCAAATACTGATCCAGCATAAAGGCCTGAACAGGAGCCACCCCTTCTGGCAGCTCCAGACATCCTCCAAACAAAAATGGCAGTATAAGCGTCAGTACTTTTTTCATGAAGAGCCCCTTGTTTCGCAGTTTTTTAAACCTTTTGGATGTCGGTTATGGTATAACTCCTCAGTTAAAAACTCCAGATTCAGCCTCCCGCAAAAGAAAAGGCTGCTCTTGCTGAACAACGGAACCTCCGGTTGATTAAAGTTGATCGGTAAAGACCAATTTTGATGTATCAAACCCCAGGTTTTGAGACTTTTCTATAAAATCATCCACGATATCCTCATCCAGATACTTGGCTCTGGAGAGCAGCCACAGAAAAGATCTGTCTTTTCCACAGACATAGGCATATTGATAATCTGGATCCAGTTCGAAAATGACATAGGGTTTATAGATCGGAAAAAAATAGGAAATTTTCAAGTGACCGACATTGGGATCCCCTGCAAGAGAGATGCGGCCTTCTTTTTCTCTCCATTCTGCCCACTTCGTCATATACCCCCTATGCTTGAAAACGAGATCACCCTTCTGGTTGCGGCTATATTCTGTACTGACACTCTTCAGGTCCTGCTCACCCATGTAATCCAATCGAGCGATCTCATACCAGGTTCCCAGATATCGATTTATTTTAAACCGCGTCACTGGCTTAATCCCCTCTGGCACATCTACACAACCCAGCAAAACCAGAGACATGATCAAAGTCAGAATAAATTTCATAATGACCCCTTTACTTCTACTCTAAAACTCGCTTCCCAAAATAAACCTGACCGACTTCTTTTCCGGCAATTTCAGCAACCCCAGGAAGATGCGCCCATTTCTGGAAGCCATGTTTTTCCAGGAAAGAAATACTCCGCTTATTGTTTTCCAGCAGAATGGCAAACAGATTTTTAAAGCCTAATGACTTGCAGCGGTGAATGGCCTCCACGAGTAAAGCCGATGCAACCCCCTGTCGCTGAGAGTCCTGGTCCACAAAATAACTCACTTCCGCTGTGGCGCGCAACGCTGTCCGGCCAGGGCGATAGGCACTGAGATACAAATAGCCTGAAACGACGTCTCCAGACTCAGCCACCAGAATTGGATATTCATCTGAAGGATGTTCTTCAAACCAGGCCTGTCTGTTTTCAAGTGTAACCGTCTCAAGCGCCGCGATGCTTCTGGCCTGAATTGCCTGATTATAAATGTCAAGGATCTGCGGCAAGTCCTTCAAGCTGGCAATTCGAATAATCATATTTCCGTTTTCTGTTCCTACGCCTTTACTCTGTATCAGAACAGCCACGCCTGGTTTTGTAACACCAGACGATAACCGTCCAGGTCAGCAAAGGTCTTTCCGCACAGATCCCAAAAGGGATTGTGCGCGGGTACTTCCAGAAAGCCCGCTTTCACGATCTTTGTGCAGGCTTTTTCCCATTCATTCTTATCAGGTACATAAAAAACGACCAGCTGATCGGGATGTGGCGGCACCAGGGAATCATCTCCAGACTTCTCTGTGAACTCCAGGTGATAGATCTGCTGCGGATGTCCCAGCATAACCCCGCTAAACCCATCATGATCTTGAAAGAAGCCTAGCTTTTCAAAGCCAAGACCCTCCATATACATTTGACTTATTCGCTGTATGTCAGCACTGGGTCGGGCAATTCTTAGCTTTGTTTCCCTGTTAATCACTTATTCCTCTTTCAGTCGCAGCAGATCCACGGGAGCGTCTTGCTCCAGCAGTTTCAGCGTTTGAAGTAGAATCCTTTTTTGTTGTTCGGCATCGTGGGGATGTCCCAGGGTCATACCTCTCTGCAGCGCAGTGATGGTGGCCCGGGGTGGCTTCACACCACGAATTATCCCGGCATTCCAGCTGGTCAAAGTGGTCGCTATCCCCTCTTGTTCCAAAGCCCTGGCGATCAATCCCACGGATTGAGAGCACAAAGGTCAGGAGGGCACCAGCAGAACGGCATCAACCTCCGTCTGTCGCACAATTTTAAGAATGGCTGGAAATGTCTTTTTGAGGACCCTGCCTACAAAGGGTTGATAGCCCATAAAGCTGACCACTGTATCGCTCAGCTCACCAATCACATTCTGGTCCACCAGGTCCTGCAAGTGTCCCAGGGGCAACAATACCTGATGGTCTTGCCTGACCGCTGTTTGATCATAGTGATCGTGAGCATATTCCAGATCTGAGGGCGATGTATTCGTTGGAAGGGTCCGGATACTGTAGTCACCCATTAAATTTGCTGCATGAAAGGGTTTATCTCGAGCAGGCAAATAAGCGCCTGCCGAGGAAACCAGCAGAATGCGAGCCTTTGACAATTCAACCCCTGTACCGGATGGGGCTTCCTGGTTTTTCACATACCGATAAAGTTTCCAGTCAATACTTTTGGTATCAATAAAGTGTTTTAACCACTTCTTTTCAAAATCCCTGGTCCAGGTATCAATGTTTTCTTTTTCGTTCAAAAAGCCTTCCCCTCGTTTTCAGTCTATTTCGGCCAGGATCTCTTCTGTGCTCTTGACCACGCAGAACTCATCATTCAAGCTGGCCAGATTCACACGATGCATGTCCTCGGCACTGATATGCGCCCCGTCAATATCATTGCGCTCAAAGGTTGCCGTTGCATCTGAAACCAGAATCACATCAAAACCCAGATTGGCAGCCATGCGTGTTGATGTGGAAACACAATGATCTGTGGTAAGGCCGACAATGACCAGCGAGCTCAAGCCCTGCTCATGTAAATAGTCCTCAAGTCCCGTTCCGATAAAGGCACTGTTGACCGTTTTGGTGAATTCAGGCTCCCCTTTTTGGGGGAGAGCTTCATCTTTGAATGCATTCCCCGGCTGGTCTGGATGCAGAGGTGATTTTGGTGAGACGGAACAATGCTTCACGTGAATGATAGGAGCGTCATTTTCCCGCCATGCCGTTAACATCTCTGCAATTTTTGTTTCAGCTTCTGGATTGTTCCGCTGACCCCAGGCTGGATTGTCAAAACCTTTTTGTACGTCAATGAGCAGGAGGGCTGATTCAAGCATTTCTGGTTCCTTTTATAACTGGACTTTCAATATCCAAAAGATACAGCCCGAGGATGCGATTAAATGCCTTTTATTTGAATCTGTGTATAAATTTCTTTCAGTATCTTGAGCGCTGATGCATCTTTTATGACCAATTAAATCAGGATAAAATATGAAACTACTCTCCTATGGTCTGGATTATCGCATGGAACCCCGCCTGGCTTTTTCCCTGGGGGGCTACGCTGTTGATGTGATGCGAGCATCCCTCTGGATGAAAAAGGATCGAGATGCCGTGGAGTATCTCAAGCTGGCTTCAACCATGAGTCTATTGCTTTCGGATTGGCAATTCTCCTTTTCGCTGTTGGCCCAGTTAGAGGATGCCTTTAAAAATATCGATGTTTCAGGTTTAAAAGTTCATAATCGTCCCCTGGCCATGGCAGAAGATGATATTGAATTTTTTGCCCCCATGCCAGACCCCCCCAGTATCCGCTTTTACAATGCCTTTACAGATGAATCCGCCGACTTTTTCGATTTTGGACAAACTCAGACCCTCAAAGGACACCAGCAATCCATTGCGGCAGCCGACCTGTCACCCCGGGGCGAGATCGCTGCGATCATTGGGACCAATAAAGGCACTGGCACAAAGCAAATTGCCGGCTATACCATCGTAAACAATTGGACTAACGCCCAAAAGAAAGCCGCAGGCAAAGCTGGGATTGCTCTTGGACAAGCGACAACTCTAGGCCCCTATCTGGTCACAGCAGATCAAATAGATACACTGAAGATCGGGCATGGTTTTAATATGGACCTGCAAATCAGTGTAGATGGTAGCGTTGAAATTGATTCCAGGTTAAAGGAGATGAAATTCAGTTTTGAAGATATGATCCAGGAGGCTGAGGCCACCCATATCGAGGCAGGTGATATCCTGTGTTCCGGAAGCCCCAGTAAACGAGATCTCGTTATGAACTCCGGGCAAATGATTGTCATAGAAATCCAGGCGCTGGGAAAACTTGAAACAGTGATAGCATAACGTGGTATGTCTCCTCTCAGAATATCAGAAAGTGACGTCGAACTCAAAGCCATACGATCAGGCGGGCCCGGCGGTCAAAATGTAAACAAGGTGGCCACGGCCATTCAACTGCGGTTTGACAGCCAAAACTCCAGCCTTCCAGACCATATCAAAGCGCGCCTTCTGAAGCTACGGGATCGGCGGATCAATGCTGATGGCATCATTACCATAACAGCCCGACAATTCCGGAATCAGGAAGGCAATCGCCAGGCCGCCCTGGAACGACTTGAAAA
>CAZVSF010000229.1:0-4649 GCA_964630195.1 uncultured Lentisphaeria bacterium | reverse complement strand
GAAAAAACATGTCGCCCGTAGCTTGTAGAGCGTAGGGTGATCACTTGAATTTATAGTGCACTTTGGAGATGCAATTGGTATAACCCCTCTGCATGTTGGGTTAAAAAGACCAGAAAATCGGTACCATAAAAGAAGCGATCACCCAGAATATCAAATTCAGGGGTGCTCCAGCCTTTACATAATCCATGAATTGATATTTTCCTGGTCCATACACCATCAGGTTGGTTTGATAGCCAATCGGCGTCATAAAGCTGGCCGAGGCTGCATAGCAAATGGTAAAAATGAGGGGTCTTGAGTCAATGCCCATATTGCCTGCAGCTGCAATTGCTATGGGGGTCAGTACAATGGCAGCGGCATTATTTGACACCACAGATGTAATTGCAGCCGTAATCAAATAGAGGCTGGAAAGCAGCACGTGGGGGGCATACTCGGAAGAAAAGATATTAGCCAGAGCCGTTACCGAATTTCCTATCAAATGTGCAGCCCCACTGGTTTCCATGGCCGTCCCAAAAGGAATAAACGCGGCGATAAAAATAATGACGGGCCAGTTGATCGAGCCATAAGCCTCTCTGGTGGAGATGTGTCTGGTTACCAACAGCAGAAAAACACCCGCCAGGGCAGCCGCGAGGATGTCAGCCATCCCGGTTGCCGCTGAGAACATGATGATTGGAATAATAAATACGGCTAGCCACTTGATCCTTTTCTTGCGCATGTTTATTTCGTGATGCTGAAGAATGATCAAATCCGGATTATCGCTCATGGCTGAGATCTGCTCGGCTGGCATGAGCATGAGCAGGGTGTCTGCAAATCGCAGACGTATATGGGCGATCTTTTGTTTAATCGTCACACCTCTACGGCCGATGGCCATCACAAAGGCCTGATATTTTTTTCTAAAATCAAGGTCGCTGAGTGTTTTGTCATACAGGCTTGATTCGGGTCCAATCAGACCTTCAACCAGAACATTGTCACCTTCCTGCAGTTCTTTCTGGCCCAGCTTTATATCCGACAGGGCCAAAACCTTCTCATGGTGGTGAAATTTTAAAAAAGTATCAATCGATCCCTGGGCCAATAGAATATCACCCTGTTGAAGGGTTAGTTCGCCAGTATTGCCTTTGAGGTGAATACCGTCCCGAATGATACCCAGAACCGTAATTCCATAATGTTCATTTACATGCCTGTCGCGACAGCTGGATCCCACCAGGGGTGAATCCTTGTCAATCCGAAATTCTGTCAAATATGTCGACATGTGATATTTGCCTACCAGTGAGCTCACAGGGGCTCGAGAATGGAGCAGACGAGGCAAAATCAGCAGGCTGTACAGAGTGCCCACAACAAGAAAAATCAGACCAAGGGGTAGAAACTCGAACATCCCCAGCGGTCTCAACCCATGGTCTTCGCCTACAGAACTAACCAACAGATTAGTTGAGGTTCCGATCAGCGTGATGGTGCCCCCATATATTGCTGCGTATGAAAGGGGTAAAAGTATTTTTGATGGAGAAATTCTGAATTTTGAAGCCATATGCATGGCGACAGGAATAAAAATAGCTACAGCTGCCACGTTGTTGATAAAGCCAGAAAAGAGGCTGGCTGTGACAAAGAACAGCGTCATCCCCAACCATTTCACCCGCTTTTCCATGTCAATGAAGTACTGGGCCAGATTTTCAAGCACACCTGTTTTCACGAGCGCGTGACTTAATACAAACATAACCGCAACGGTTAGAACGGCTTTGTTACTAAATCCCGCAACCGCCTGATCACTATCCACATAGCCAGTAAACCATAATACCAGTAACAGTCCCAGGCCAAGGACATCAATGGGAATAACTTCCATTACCAGAAGCACCAGCAACACTATCATTAAAATCAAGATTCCTGCGATACCCAGACTCATGTTTCTCCTTTTTTGTCAGACCTTGATACCTACAAACAATCCCCGAAACTGATTAAACCAAAGCTATTGTGTTTAAATATTTTAGACAAGTGAAAAGCGTTGGTTGGCTCGTCGATGTCCATAAGCCCCGAGGTGAACAATCTTTGGTAAATCCTGTTTGAAGACCGAGACAGGAAACACAAGGAAAATACTTGGTGGTCTTGGCCTGTTTGTTAACTTCCGCACTGATATCAAAAATATATATCAATACAAAATGAGGAAGTATCACATGAAAAAATTTGTTACTCTATTGATCTTTGCGTTGTTTCTGGTTGTCAGTCTCTATGCTGACAAGGTCGCAGTGATCTCCAAGGTTCAAGGTGATGTCTTAATACAAAAGGCAGAAGATTTTGATTATAACACACCGGTTACCATGGGCATGGTCCTGGACAATAATGATCAGGTCAAAGTAAATGACGGTTTTGCCGTGATGTTGCTTCTTGATGATAAAAGCCAGGTGAAGCTTCGTGAAAACAGTGAGGTTGCCATCACCATGGTAGAAGATATTGGTGGCACTGGATATCATGTTCGTCTCGAATATGGCCAGGCACTCACAAAATATGAAAAAGGTGCTGACTTTGGATTTCAACTTCACACACCAACCTCTGTTGCCTCGATCAAGGGGACAGAATTCTGGACCGTCAGTGATCCAGAAACTGGCGATCAGGTCATTGTTACCGAAGGCCAGGTTGATGTGATGAACAACCTTACCGGCATGATCAGCACCGCCGGTCCTGGCGAAACGGTCAGCTCAACCACAGACGGGTACATCCAGACAACTGAAACTGACGAATCCACAATCCCTGAAGATCCTGAGGGTGAGGAACCGGCAGTAGAAGAGGAAACAGGTGATGCTGGCTCTGACTCAACAGCAACTGAAACTGAGACGGTTCAAGAAGAGGGTGACGACACATCTGGTGATATGCCAGCCCCTCCACCATCAACTGTTGAAGAAACGTCCCCTGAACCAGAGGAAGAAGAAGAGGGTGGCGAAGATGATGGTGGACTTGCCATGGATGCTGGCTTTGGTGCAGTAACCATTGACGGCCAACTCTATAACCAGATTGCCCTGCGTCCGGATATTTCCATCGGAAAGCTTGGTGTTGGACTTGATGTCGTTATCTATATGGATCAAGATGGCAATATTCGCAAGGACGAGTGGAATGAAGCCAAGGATATTATTGACAAAATTATGTATGTCCGCTGGGGCGAACCAGGCGATCCACTTTATGTCCGGGTTGGAACACTTGAAAATGTCGTTCTTGGATATGGATTGTTTATGAATGGTTATTCAAATATGATGGAATACCCCTCTGTTCGCAAGACAGGCCATCATATTGGTTTCAAATTGGGAAATTTCGGGATCGAAAATGTAGTCGCAAACTACAAAGAGTTCTCCTTTAGTGGAGAGAGCACAGGCCTGGGAATCATGGGTTTACGGGGAACCTTCTCCCTGGGCAAGCTGACCTTTGGTAGCACCCTGGTCATGGACAACAACCAATACCTCGGTCTCAAGGATGACGATGGCGATTATATCCCCAATCTGGTAGATGATTTTCCAGATGATGCCGGTTATTCCAAAGATACAGATGGTGATGGTCGTCCCGATGCATCTGATGATGAATGGGATATTGATGGTGATGGTAAAACGGATAACTACACACCAGATCCCACCAGAAACTGGGATGACGAAATCACTCGCAAGCCAGACCCCTTCGACATCAGTGAAAACCCAAGTACCGTGGGTGGTTTGAGTGTCGATATCGCCTACCCAATTCTCAATATGGAAAAGCTGAAGCTCGTGCTTTTTGCTGAGGCGGGTCAGTATTTTGGTACTGCAGACTCAATGTATTATGATGACAATGGTATCGTGCGACAGAAAAAGGTGGAGTATGGTATGGGGGCAACAGCTCCTGGTCTCCGCGCCCAGATTTTCAACTTTCTAACTGCCAGCTTAGAGTTCAGGATCACGCCCACAGGCAACTTTGTCTATGGGTTATTCGATCGTAATTATGATCTGGAACGTGTTGGTTTCGTAGACTATCCTGGTATGGGATTAACACCCAGAACCCGCTATGAAAAGCTCTTTGATAATTCATCCATGATGGGTGTCTTTGGTAGTGTTGGGGCCGACCTTTTTAGCCTGGTAACCTTGCAGGCTGGCTACCAGCACATGACCTCTGACGAATCTGAAGTTAAAGGTATTCAGGGTGTGGTTGGAATCGCGCCGAACCTGATTCCCAAGGTAGAAGCAGCCAATGCCTATATCCTGAGAATGAATGTTGACGATCCCTTTGACATTGTCAGCGAAGGAACACTGCTGGGCTACAAGGTAACCATTGGTCTTGGCGGCGGAGCCACACTGACATGGGACTTCCGTCAGAGCTACATCGATCTGAATGGTGATGGTGAAATTGACACTGGATCTGGTTCAGAAGAGGTCGTTGCCCAGACCAGCATTGAAACGGGCTTTTCCTTTTAAACAGAACATCATGCAAAGCCTTAAACGCCCTGCTTTTTGCGGGGCGTTTTTTTAGCCCCTATTTCCACCGACTATCGAAAACTGTGACCCCTGGCAGAAAAAGGACCTGGCTCGTCAGCCTTCTGTGTACCTTCCCATCATGACAACTGGAAGCCAGATGCAAAGAAGAAAGAATTGCCCGGGTTATACCATTTGTACTTCAGAGGGCGCGCATAGGTTCAAAATATTTTACTGTTC
>CAZVSF010000228.1:0-4669 GCA_964630195.1 uncultured Lentisphaeria bacterium | reverse complement strand
CTTGCGTCACCCTTGCGTCACCCTTGCGTCACCCTTGCGTCACCCTTGCGTCACCCTTGCGTCACCTGGTACTGTTTTTAATCGCATTCCTTGCAAGCATATTCTTCTATATCACGATGAAATATGACGAAAAAGAATGTATCGACTATTTCGGTGAAGAGTATCGTGACTATATGAATCGAAGTAAAATGTTCATACCGTTCATTTTTTGAAGATTAATTACTTTTTGGCTGTTCAAATGTGAGGCATAATGGAACAAATCCGATAAGGTCATTATCCTGCTAAGTGCTAAATTGCACTTGCTAAACCAAAATGTGTTGTGATGTTTCAAAAATCCTTTTCAATAGCACTGATATTCTTCATCAGTATCTTCCTTAATTTGAGTTCTACCTGTAGGGCCAAGGCAGGCTTAGACTCCGGCGAACAACTGATGCTTCCAGAAGGCTCCAAAGCCGAGGCAGGCTTTGGCTCTACAAGATCGGATAAGCCAAAGCTCGCCTTGACCCCTCCTATGGGTTGGAACAGCTGGAATTGTTTTAAGGCCAATATTAGCGAACAGTTAATCAAGGAGATAGCTGATGCCATGGTGAGTTCCGGGATGCGTGATGCTGGTTATAAATACCTCGTGCTCGACGATGGTTGGATGGCTCCGGAAAGGGATGGCGAGGGACGCCTGATGGCTGATCCTGTTAAATTTCCTAACGGGATGAAAGCTGTAGGAGATTACATCCATAGCATAGGATTGAAATTTGGAATTTATGAGTGTCGCGGTTATCTGACCTGCCAACGACTTCCGGGAAGTTTTGAACATGAAGATATTGATATGGCCAGTTTTGCCTCTTGGGGCGTGGATTACATCAAACTCGATGCTTGCTATGCAGAGAAAAATGGCAGGCTCACCACCGATGATTTGCAGATTTATAAAGACGCCATCGCGAAAACCGGACGACCCATGATCCTGAGTATTTCTGATTTTGGAAATGGAGCCTGGGCCTGGGGTGGTAAGGAATATGGTCAGTTGTGGCGCACTTCCTACGATATATATCCATGGATCGAGAACGTGTACCATCATGCCGAGACATCAGGAGGGGATCTCAGAATCCATCCAGCCTTTAATGGCTTGTGGCAGTTTGCAGGCCCTGGACATTGGAACGATCCCGATATGCTTGAAATCGGGAACCTGAAATCTGAGGCTGAAGACAAAATCCATATGAGCCTTTGGTGCATGCTGGCCTCTCCATTGATGGCAGGGAATGATCTGCGGAAAATGTCAGATACTGTGACAAGAGTGCTAATAGCTCCGGAAGTGATTGCTGTTAATCAGGATATTCGCGGGCATCAAGGCTATAAGATCTTTGACAATGGCAAGCAACAGGTTTATAATAAACCACTTAGCGACGGTACAACCGCCGTCTTATTGTTTAACAAGGATTCCATTCCTGCTGATATTTCTGTAACATGGGATCAGATCGGTCTTACGGGAAAGCAAAAGGTAAGAGATTTATGGGCCCGAAAGGATCTGGGAAAATTTGAAAATGGATTTACAGCCAAGCAACTTCCGCAACACGGCCAGTATCTGCTCAAGGTTGGCAAACCCGGATCAGAGCCCATTCCAGGTCCATCCCCTGTTCCGCAAGAAAAATACATGTGCACCAACAACGGATTCTCCTATCTGAGCGACCTATATTACATTATGAAATATGGTCAGGCACCCCTTTTTGACCAAGGACCTGAAGGTCTGCCCTTGAAGCTGGATGGCATCGTTTACGAAAAAGGTTTGTCTTGCCAGGATGGAAGCATTCTTATTTATAAAACCGGAGGCAATGCGACCCGATTCAGAGCGATGGTCGGCCTGGATGATTCTTATACAGGAGACAAAACTGGACGATTCAGGGTCCTTAATGAAGATGCTTTTGGAGCTAAGGTCTTGTTTGATAGTGGATTAATGTCAAAGGATTCTTTGGCCAAACAAATCGATATTGATATCCGGGGTATGGATTGCATCTTCCTGAAATTCGATGGTAAGGAAGCTACTGGCAATTGGGCCCATGCCAGAATGGTGGCCACCTGGGATGAACATTTGGTGACCTATGACGACCAATTCGTCGACAGTTTGATTTCCAGAATGGAGTTGATTCCAATCAGGATTAACGGTGATAAAGACAACAGGATCAACATTGTTATCATTAATCGCTGGGAGGAAAGAGATCAGAAGCCATACAATCGTCCAGAAATGCGACAGGAATTCATCGATGATGTCAATCGATCTTTGCTGGCGGCTTTCACACCCGATGATCCGGCTGCACAGACTGCCTATGCCAATTATCAGCAGTTTTTCAATCTATATGCTCTCTGGTGGCCGGATACACCGATGTGGAGAAATGGCGTTGAGACAGATCTGATAGATGCCATTCGGGATCGCCTGTTCTTGCCTTGGAAGAATGAGCATACCGGTTGGGTAACATTTTTAATTATGCCCAACCGTGATGGAGGAGGGGGAGGAGCTGCAAGGAATCTAGAGGCCCGAACCGGGAATGCTGTAATTGCTGGTAATGCCATCGGAAAAATGCTGCATGAGATATCGCATACATGCACATCAATAGGTGATGAATACACCGCTGCAGCTACCGGAACAGATGCCTCTCCAGCCTATACAGTCTCAAAGGAATATCTCAGGAATGAGATCAAGTGGAAGGCCTGGATTGATCCTGAGACACCCCTTCCGACCCCATACACCAGAGAATATATCGACAAAATAGGAGCATTTGAAGGTGGACAATATCATCTCACCAACTATTTCCGTTCGAGTGCACAGGGGTGCATCATGGGCGCCGGGGTTTTCGACAATACCGAAGAAATGTGTGCCATCTGCGAACAACGGCTGGCGATGCGGATGTATGACCTGGTTTACCCCATAGAAGAAGCCTTCCCGGCGGATCAGGAACTGACCTTTTCAACTCCAGGTAGTCAGCATTTTTCAGTGCAAAGAGTCCACCCTGTTCCTGATACGCAGGAAACTCATTGGATATTGAACGGAAAGATAATCGCCAGTGGCGTCGATGAAATAGATCTCAGTTTTAATACTAACGAAGCCTATGAGTTGGTTTTCACTGTGAGAGATATTACAGAATTCATTCGCGAGGATCCGCCCTATGGCGAATTTCCCTATCGGGAGAAAAGATGGTTGATTAATTCATCCAGGAAGGATGCTCCAAAATACACCTTTGTCTGGACAGATGCTGACCCTCTTTATCTATCAGGACATCGGTATGAAGCGGAAAAAACTGGACTTCAATCATCAGATAGTGAGGTGATTCCGTATTACGGAGCCAGTGAACAAGCCTTTTTGAAATTTGGTGAAAATGCTGCTATGCTTGAATGGAACATCAGGGCCAGTAGGAGCGGCTGGTATGATCTCCTCTTTGTCTATGCAAGCGCACAAAAAGGAACGCAGAATTTTGAGCTCCTGGTAAACGGAAAAGTGGTACAAGCGGAATTTGATTTTCCTGAATCACGCCCTCTGTACACGGGTTGGTGGGACCGAAAGGTCACTGTTCAGTTAAAAGCCGGAGACAACAAAATAAGGTTAAGTCCAGATAAAGCCTGCGTTATCCACTTCGATTATCTCTGGGTTCCGGACTCACCTGGTTCAGAGCCAGCTAAAAGGGTTGGTCCCGCAACTTTTGTTATGGAAAAGGTTAATCTTAAAAGAATGCCTAACGGGATGGTCAAGGTTCTGAAACCAGACCCTCAGCTCCAATATTTGTGGTATGAAGATGATATTCCTGTTTATCAGGAAGAGATCCTGCAGGATCCGCTCACCCGGGGGGCCAGTTTCCATCCTGCTAAGGAAGGAAATTATTACCTGGCGGCCAGAAAAGCAGATGGTTCTCAAAGTTCAAACAGGATGGGATTTTACTATACCGAACATCCTGTTAAGAAAAGACAACGCAGCATATTACCCAATCAGGTCAAAAGCTCGAAATTGCTATTATGGTTAGATGCCAGCGACTTGAATGCAGACGGACTTACCGACGATCCGGCACCTCCCAGAGATCCATATAATAAATGGATCGATAAAGCAAGCGGGATGAAAGGTCCGTTCATTTTATATAAGCCAAATCAGCAGAATGGCAAAGGCGTTGCAGGATTTGAGATGGTGTGGGTAACAGATTTAGAGAAAGCTGTGACCGATTTTCAGACGGTGATTATGGTCTACAGAGAAAGTTCAATGTCATTCCCGGGAACAACCCCTTTCAGGGCCCTTGATGGTAAGCTAGATCTTAAGTTCGACAAGGATTCAGATCAATACAAGATTCTGATCGCCGAGTTTGAATCGCAAGACCATGCTGAACTTAAAAGAACCCAGGGCAACTGGGAAGGATCATTGGCCGAGCTAATTATTTACGATGGGGTTTTGAGTGATCAGGAGAAACATAAAATTGAGGTCGGATTGCTGAAGAAATGGTTTGGAAATTAAGATTTTACCTTGCAAAAACTTCGATCAATTATCTGATGGTCAGCATATAGAATTACAGAAAGATATATAATTTAGTCTTCCAATGGCTAAATAATCTGCTAATCATATTTTCTTGATTACCAGAGCAATCCCTGAGTTTCTATTTAGCTTTCTGTTGAGTTTGGTGCTATAATTAACCGAAGTTGATTC
>CAZVSF010000227.1:0-4682 GCA_964630195.1 uncultured Lentisphaeria bacterium | reverse complement strand
TGGGTACAAAGTGTATTTTTCAATATTTTGGGTAACCTTCACAAACACAGCATGATACATTTACTTTTGCACTCCCTCATGAAATATGCGGGCTAGAGCGGGCAATGCGCTCATTGTATCTCTGACAATTCCGCCAGGAGTTCATTTAAGCCATATTGCGGCTGGTAACCGAGCACGGTTTTAGTCTCTTGAATATCAATGGACAGAGGTTTTATTGTTGTGTCAATCTTATATCGGGACACCAGAGCACTGTATGCTCCATAATGTTTTTGAAAGCTTGAACCAGGACCAGCAGCATCCCAATTCAACAGCTCTTCGGCTGGGTAATCCGGTTCACGGTCCACATTTAACACGGGGTGATGTTGATATTCTTCATTGCTCAGGAGGTTCATACTGAGCATGACCGCCTGGGCCACGTCATCGATATGAACAGCACCTGGCCAGAATCGTTTGGTCCATTCCAGAAAATCTCGATATACCTCTCTATTCCAATGGGGAATGAATGCACGCGGTCTCAGGGTTATCGTCTGTAGCTCATGCTCCTGGTGGAAATGTTTGACGGCTTCTTCGGCGAGGCGTTTGGTAAATCCATAATATCCGGACAATTTTGAAACACTGCTGCTGGAAATGTGAACCAACTTTGTAATGTTCTGATTTAGACAGGCTTGTAACAAATTGTAGGTCCCGTTCACATTCAGATCCCAGAAGTCCTGAGGTGTTTTTAAGCCTCTCGCTTCATGAACGCCATGCCAGGCAGCGATATGAATAACCAGATCGCAACCGACTATAGCATCCTCAATTTGGGGAATATCCAAAAGTGATCCCCGACAAAAGTGATCAGCCCCGATTTTAGGCGTACGAATATCAAAAATACGATAAGCATGATTACTCGCTTTCAGCAGTGGAACCAGTGTTTGCCCGAGATCCCCGGACCCCCCGGTGAGTAAGATTTTCATCATCTTTCCAAATATTTAATGTTCAGTTCACAATTTGTAGTCAGGGAGGGATGGAGGAAAGTAATTCTTCCCTTCCAATTCATTAAGTTTTGCTTTACCTAACGGCATGTGGTGGGACGAAGACTTTAGCCTGGATGATGATAACACCAAAACCTACTCCTTCAGGGAGATGGTCAGGGGCGTTTATCCTTTTCTAAAACCTTACAATCGGACCTTCTTTTTTGCCCTGGTCTGGGCTTTTGCAGGTGTCATCCTGGTATTGTTCCAGCCCATTATATTGAAGCACATCATTGATTCGGATATACCCGGCAAAGATTTTACGGCGCTGGCCTGGTCGGCTGGCTTGTATCTCCTCACTATGATTCTTTCAGCCATCGTTGGGTTTTATAGCAATTGGATGGCGCAGAAGGCAGGCATCTTTGCCGTAAACGATTTGAAGGTTTCGCTTTTTTCCCATGCTTTAAAATTGGGTTTACCCTTTGCAGAGTCTACTTCGACGGGTCAACTGGTCAGTCGAATTGAATCAGATCCGCAGCGCATTATCGCGGTCACATCCACAATGGCTCAGCGACTGCTCATGTCCTTTGGGATGATCATTGGAGCTTTTGTTATTCTGGCTTCGGTCGATATACGATTTTTGCTGATCACCCTGGCGATCTTCCCACTGGTTATTTTTATCGCCTGGTTTTCATTTCGATATTTCCGGCCCTATTTCCGCAAGGATAGAGCAAATTTCTCAAAAATGACCGGTGTTCTCAGCGAATTTGTCAGATCAGCCAGTATTCTACAAGTATTTGATCGCACTGACTGGGCGATTGGCAGGGTCCGAAAATCCACCAGGGAGTTCAACAGTTTTAGCATCAAAATGAATTTTATCAATTATGGTATCTTTCAAGGTCTGGGATTTATGGAAGTTGGAGCCACCGTCATTGTTCTCATGCTGGGGGTCAGATGGGTAAATGAGGGGAGTCTGACCATAGGCGCCCTGGTCCTTTTCGCCCAATACATTGCTCAGATCTATTGGCCCATTTTTATGTTTACCGAACAGATCTCTCAACTCCAATCTGCAGGTGGTGCCGCAGATCGGATCTTTTCCACACTGGAAGACAAACCCTATATCGAAACGCCGACGGAGCCTGTTGATTTACCTGCGGAGATCGAATCTATTGAATTTGAAAACGTGAGCTTTGGATATTCTGACGACCTCATGATCATCAAGGATATGAGTTTTAGAATCATCGGGGGTGAACAGATCGCTTTTGTGGGTCCTACTGGTGGTGGAAAATCTACTATTATTAATTTGATCTGTCGTTTCAGGGATCCCCAGGTTGGTCGCATTCTGCTAAACGGAACAGACATTCGTGAGTTTGATGTGTCAGACTATCGGCGTCGTTTTGGCCTGGTGCTCCAGGATCTGTTCCTTTTTCCAGCACCTATTGAAGAGAACTTGCGGGCTTTCCGTCCCGGAGTAACCCGGCAAGACCTGGAAGCCGCAGCCCATCTCACTGATATTCATACCAGTATTCTTGGTCGACCAGAGGGCTATCAAACCATCCTCAGGGAAAGCGGGGAAGGCTTTTCGTACGGGCAGCGCCAATTGATCGCCTTTGCTCGTGCTTTGGCAGTAAAACCCCAGGTGCTTGTGCTGGATGAGGCTACATCCTCTGTGGACCCGGGAACAGAGCTGCGGATTCAGGCAACGATGAAAAAACTCACGGAGGGGCGTACTTCATTTATCGTGGCACATCGCCTGAGCACAATTCGTCGGGCTACTTCAATTATTTTTATCAGGGATGGTGAGATAGTCGAATTTGGAGATCATGATGAGCTCATGCGACAACACGGTGCTTATTTCGACCTTTTGTCCCACGTTGACCCCCGGAAGGAAATCCTGTAATGGCTCTCCTGGGTGCTACAAAACACGTTCTGGGTTGGTTCGCTCCTTACTGGAGAAAACGCTGGAAGGGAATTACCTGGGTAATGCTTGTTACGGTCATAAGCATTGCACTCAGTACAGCCTATCCAATCATCTTCAAGTTTGTCATCGACTCACTTTCAGAAGGAAACTCAACCACAGATGTACAATTTTATGTCTGGATTATTTTGTTGGTGGGGCTGGCCAGGACGCTTACCCGCTGGATATTGCCCTCGTCCCGATATGTCATGAATCTGATTTTGGGCATGGATATCAAGCTCTTCCATTTCGAGAACCTTCTGCGTAAGGATCCTGCATTTTTCAACGAGTACAGATCAGGCGATATTATTACCAGATTTTCAGATGATATTGATGGTGATGTGAAACTGGCCTGGTTTGGGAACTCAGGTATTATGCGTCCGATAGAAGCTGGCTTTACGCTCTTGTTCTCTATTGGCGTGATGATGACCCTTCACTGGAAATTGACACTCCTGGCGGTTTCACCATTGCCCCTCATCGTCTGGGCGATGAGCAAAACCGAGCATATGCAGCATGAAGCCTATAAGAAGCGTCAGCAAACCATTTCTCAAACCAATAACATTCTGGAAAGTGCTTTTTCGGGGATCAGGATCGTTATTGGATTTGTCATGGAGCAGGCACAGGAGCATCTCTTTCAAGCAAACATGGTAGCGCGCAAAAATGCTGAAGAGCGAGTGGTGTTCATCCGTTCTTTTCTGGAGAGCCTGGGGAGTCTGATCAATCAGGTTGGATTGGTTGTGATCCTTTTTCTCGGTGGCTACTATGTCATTCATGATGAGATCACCCTGGGGACTTTTTATGCCTTTATTGCCTATATGGCTGGGATTACTGAACCCATCTGGACTATTTCCTGGTTCTTTGTTTCCCTGAAAATGGCTGAATCATCAGTGGATCGTCTGGAGGAAATCCAGCGATTTAAAAATAAGCCAGCTCATGATAATGTGGTTGAACTGCCAGTTAATCAACTCAGAATCAATAATCTGCATTTTCGATTCCCTGACGAAGAAGAGGACATTATCAATGGCCTTAACATTGTAGGCAATCCAGGTGAAAAAATTGGGATTGTGGGAGAAGTTGGATCTGGAAAAACGGTCCTGCTGAAATTGATCTCAGGCTGGTTTGTACCCTCAAGGGGGCGTGTTGAGGTTAATGACCTAAATATTCATGATCTCAGCGATGCATCAAGATCCCAGATTATTGGATATGTACCCCAGGATATTGAGTTATTCAGTGGGACTGTGACAGAAAATATAAGTATGGGGCGTGATGCCTCCAAGACTCTGGATTCCATTATTCATTCAGCGGTTATTGGAGGGGAGCTTGATATGGATAAGGTCCTGGAGCAGGGCGGTGTGGGTTTGAGTGGTGGACAACGGGCTCGTGTCGCTCTCGCTCGCGCTTTTTACGGAGATACACCAATTTATATCTATGATGATGTGACCTCAGCCCTGGATCTCAATACAGAAAAAATTCTATGGCAGAATATCAAACATGATTATTCAAACGCACTCTTTTTGGTGGCAACCCATCGTGAGGCAACTGCTGAAGAAATGGATCGGGTCCTCTGGATCAAGGATGGCCAGATCTACGAGGAGGGTTTGCACGCCGACCTGCTGCGTCTTCATCCCGAGTATCGTTCTCTTTTTGCCAAAGACTAGCGCTCTCGTTAAACTATTCAGGTTGTAGATGGGGGGGAGATGGACATTCCATCGATGGGTGTTATACCATTTGTACTTCAGAGGGCGCGCATAGGTTCAAAATATTTTACTGTT
>CAZVSF010000226.1:0-4694 GCA_964630195.1 uncultured Lentisphaeria bacterium | reverse complement strand
CTTCTATCTTCTAACTTCTATCTTCTATCTTCTATCTTCTATCTTCTATCTTCTAACTTCTATCTTCTATCTTCTATCTTCTATCTTCTATCTTCTATCTTTTAACTTTCAACTTTCAACTTTCAACTTTTAACTTTTAACTTTTAACTTTTAACTTCTATCTACTATCTTTTAACTTTTAACTTCTAACTTAAAACTTCTAACTTATCCTAGCACCGCCCGGCGTGATTCAAGCTCAGTAAGGACAAACCCCGACCCACCCATTCATCACTCATAATTCATAATTCATAATTCATTAATTAATTCTTCAATCCAGAGGTCGCCATACTCTCGATGAAATATTTCTGGAAAAAGGAGTAAATAATGATAATGGGCGCTGCCAGAAGTGTTGTGGCTGCAAGTTGGACACCCATTTGATTGGCAGCTTGTCCACCGATAGCAAACAAGGTTACCAATTGAGGCATGGTCATAAGCGTCTCGAGTCTGATTACCAATAAGGGCCAGAGCACGTCATTCCAGGATCCCATAAACGACAGTATCCCCACTGTAATGAGAACCGGTTTTGATAAAGGCCAAATAATACGAAAGAGTATCTGAAATTCATTGCACCCATCAATTCTGGCTGCATCGATCAGATCCTGGGGAATATCGCGGAAGAATTGCCTGAAGAGCAGAATCCCGAACGAATTTATCATCCCGGGGACAATGAGACTCAAATATGTATCGACCCACCCAAATTTCACCATGAGGATATACATGGGAATCAAGGTTATTTGAAAAGGGATCACCATGGTGAACAGGATGACGGCAAATATTAACTCATTGCCTAAAAACTTTAGCCTGGCCAGAGCATAGCCAACAATAGAACCAAAAAACAGTACACAGGTCGTTACACAGAGAGAAACAAACATGCTGTTCAGTAAGGCTCGACCGATGGGAATTTTAGTGAGAACGGTTCGGTAATTGTCCAAGCTCATATTAGGCGACCAGAGCCCGATGCCAGTCAGCTCCATCTCCGGTTTGAAGGTAGAAAAGAGCATCCAGATAAAGGGGTAGGAAAAAATGATGCCACCCAGCGTAAGCGCCAAATAAACTGGCAAGTTTTTCATTCCGCGCATTTAGTTCTGCTCCACAAATTTTTTCTGGATGAGAATGACAATGAGCACGATCCCAGCGAAGAATATCCCCAGGGTTGCCGAGTAGCCCATATGACCAAAATAGAAAGCCTGGTTATAGATATAGAGCATTGCCGAGAGGGTGCTGTTCATGGGTCCCCCACCTGTCATGACAAAGGGCTCGATAAAGAGCGAAAATCCACCAATCGTCGAAAGCGTCATGACCAGAACAACCGTGTTGTTCAGGGCAGGAATCGTAATATAAAAGAATTGTTGGAGGGGGCTGGCACCATCGATATCTGCAGCTTCATATAAATATCTTGGAATATTTTGCAAGCCTACCAGAAACAGGATGACGTATAGCCCTACATTTTTCCAGGTAGCCATGATCGCAATGGAGGGCATCGCCCAGCCCGGATCATTGATCCAGGGAATTTTATCCAGCCCAAGATTGAGCAATAACATATTCAAGAGACCCGTTTCATAGCCGTAAAGTTGCCGCCACAATATTGTGATCACGACTCCGGAAACGATGAAGGGCATGAAGTACAAAGATCTGAAAAAGCCTCTAAATCGAATTTTTCGATTTAGAGCGATTGCCAGTAATAATGCAACCACGATCTGCAGGGGGATATGAATCACCAGAAATGTCAGTGTATTGAGTATTGCATCAAAAAACTGAGCATCATTGACCAGCCGGGCAAAATTCCTTAAGCCGACCCACTCCATGGGAGTAATAATGTTCCATTTGTGAAACATGAGCACAAAAGAAAATCCAATTGGGAATGCAACAAATACAGAGAAGTAGAGCACATAAGGCAGAGACATCACATGACCGGTGAAACTTTCACCCCTCATTCTGCTCAGAAGTTGCTTCATTTTGCGCGGTTCCAATCAATAATAACCTGAGACCTGGCTGCAGCCTGATGAATGGCTTTATCCGGTGTCCGTGCATCAAAGACGCAGCAGGCTTCGAACTCCTGGGAGATAGCATCAAAAATTTCTTTCAGCTCGGAAGCGCCATCAACCCCTCGTGTAAAGATGGCTTGCTCTGCAAATTTGACCATACCGGGGTTTTTGGCGAAATAATCCATATAAAGGGAATCTGTGGTCAAATTTTTCCGAATTGGAATCTGACTGGTTAGCTCCAGCAAAAGGTGGTCTGCCTTCTCTGAAATCAGAAACTTGGCAAACTCCCACGATTCAGCGGGGTAATCAGTGGTGCTGAAGATTGAAATATTTTTATGATCCCCATAGGTATAAACCGGTCCTTCATAATCATCTGGAGTGGGAATTGGGAAAAAATCGTATTCAAAACCTTCATGCTTGAATTTTTCCACATGAGGGATGGAATAGGGTCCCGTGATTGAGGTTGCTATTTGTTCGCCAATAAACTTATCCCCCAGCAAATCTGTAATGGGGAAATAGCCTCTTTTGTAAATCTTCCGAAACAGATCAAACACCTCTACCGATGCGTCATTATCAAATATCAAACTATCACCATCAAAGAGAGAGAGCCCCCCTGAGGCAGCCACATAAAAGGCATAATAATCAAAAAACCGCTGCCACCAGATGGGCTTGATATTGCGGTAACCCATCCACTGATCAATTTGACCATCGCCATCGCGATCCAGTGTTAATTTATCTCCTGCCTCAAGCAATTCTGAATAGGTACGTGGCAAGGTGTCAATGCCGGCATCTCTAAACATGGTTTTATTGTACATAATCATGATGGGATTGGTTTTCCAGGGTAACTGGTAGTAATGATCATCACTGGCGGCGAAGGTTTCCATGAGTTCTTCGGGGACACGTGCCAGGTTGAACTCAAAAAAATCATCGAATTGATCCATACGAACCAAACCCCCTGCATTGATAAACTCATCCATGGCACCTGGCCACATATTGGAGCATACATCTGGCGTGGTTCCCCCTGCAATAGCTGCCAACAATACTTCTTCAGAAGATTGGCTGGCAGGGATCGGCTGGAGCTTCACTTTAACCGAATGGTTTTCATTATTCCAGGCTTCAACCAGAATTTTTGCCAGCTCGATCTCATGGGGATTTGAAGAGCACCAGTATGTCAAAATCGTGGATCCATCCGCCTGTTCAACCTTCTTTTGTTCACCACTGGAACAAGCGCTCATGAAGCATAACATTAAAATGATGAGCAATCCCCAAAAGACGTGTGCCATCCGATTTAAATATGGTTGAGTCGGCAAATTGTATTGTCCTAGAAGTTCAGTCCCAACGTGAAACGTGAAATTTCTCCCAAACGACCCAGATCTGCATAGGCATAATCGATTCGAATAGTAGAAGCACCAAACAAACGATAATTGAGACCCCCTCCCAGGGTCATACCTGCTTCAGAATCCTCCAGGAACAAGGCATTATAACCAGCACGCATATAAATCATGTTAAACAAGGTCAATTCTGTGCCCAGGTTCAGACTTTCGGTTGCATTAATCGGGTGGAGAGCATCCAGTGCGACAAGCAGGACAGCACCAGAACTGATGTTTTTCGCATAGGATAAGCCAAATTGCATATTCAAGGGTAGCGGCCACTCATCCATCCGGTATTCGGCCATGATTTTGTCATTATTCCCCAGGTGTTGCGGGTCCACATCATAATAAATCAGTAAATCGCTACCATCCAATTTTAAACCTGGTCCAAAATTCGATATACAAGCGCCTATGTGTAATCCTTCGATGCCAGTATCATAGAGTGTTCCAATATCGAATGCAAAACTGCTGGCCTTTTCATGCCAGATCCGCTCTGATATATACTTGGCATTGACTCCCATGGAAAATCTATCTGTTAAATTTCGACCATAGGATAGACCTGCCACCAGGCTTGACGCAGAGTACTCTTCCCCATTCCCATCAGGATATTGGACTGTACGCACAGGTTGATTAGGCATACTCATGGAATTGATAAAGACACCCATGGATCCAATATTGCTGCCCAGTGGAATAGTCGCAGCCAGAAAATTAAAGCTCACATCAGTGACCCAATCGACCTGTTCGAAGACGCCGCTGGCTTGCTGAATACGGCTGAGCCCGGCAGGATTCCAATACATGGCAATCGCGTCCTGTGCAACTGCTACATAAGCACCTCCCATTCCCATGCTCCGCGCACCAATGCCAACTTCAAGAAATGAAGCAGATGTCGTCCCCCGATTTGTCAATCGCCCTCCAGCGTGAACCACATTCACGAGCAAGCCGCCACCAAGGAAGATCACAATCATAGAAGCTATAAAATTCTTTCTCATCATATCCGTGCTCCGATTCTTAATTTAAGTAGCCTGCAAAAAAATCAATTTTGCGGCCCAGACCTTCATCGCTGGTCTGAATGGACATCAAGACATTTTCATTAATTTTAATATTGGCATTATTCATGAGCCTATCACATAACTGCTCGAATTCAAGATTTGCTGCTTGATTAGATTTCTCAGATTCTTCAGCTGTGATATTTACTCGAGTTTCTTTAATAGTATTTTCAAGTTTTGCAGCCAGTAAACGCTCCCTCCAGTAGATAAAATCTTCCTGTACGCTGGGAAGTGCGGCTAAATTTTCAGCCCTG
>CAZVSF010000225.1:0-4716 GCA_964630195.1 uncultured Lentisphaeria bacterium | reverse complement strand
ATCTATGTCAAGGGATTGACAGGCGAGATCTGCGACAAGGCCCTGGAAGAGGTCAAGCAACTACTCTCCTGATCTCTAGCTAAGTTTTATAATCTACAATAACGGCGTTTTCCGTGACCTTGTGAAGCGCTTGAACGACACGACGATGTTCAGGATGTTCTGCATAGGTCTGAAGCGCAGCTTCATCGGCAAAGGATGAGATCAGAACCATATCCATGGCCAGCTCTGAATTCTTGATATTCAAACCTACTTCATAGCCCGCAATCGCAGGGATGAGTCCCGGTAATTCTTCCAGCAATTCCTTCATCTTATTCAAATTGGATGATTTATTCTTCTCACCAAATTCCCAACACACCACATGTTTGATCATATCCTAGCTGCCTATATCCCTTCTCATGGTTTTGCCTTCAAATTGAATGATCTCACTATTCTGATAAGATTGCGCCAGCGCATCAGTTAGTGTATTTGCCCTGGAAGTAACAGTCAAAACCCTGCCACCTGAGGTAACAATTTTTCCATCTTGTGTTGAAGTCCCAGCATGGAACACAACGGAGCCTTGTACCAAATCCAGCCCAGATATCGGCAAACCTTTTGGATAGGCTTCTGGGTAGCCTCCTGAGGCTAAAACGATGGTTGCGGCCGCGCCCTTATCCCACCGTACGTCGATCTCAGACAATTTGTCATCCACCACGGCTTCAAATATGTCAAGCAGATCCGTTATTAAGCGTGGCAGGATCACCTGGGTTTCTGGATCGCCAAAGCGAACATTGTATTCCAGTACTCTCGGTCCAGTTTCAGTCAGCATGAGTCCGCAATATAGAATTCCCTTGAATGGTCGATCTTCGGTTCGCATGCCTTCGAGGGTGGGACCAATGATATTCTCCATGCAAAAATTTTCTAATTCGTCATCATAGAGCGGGTTTGGAGAGATGGCGCCCATCCCACCTGTATTTAGTCCCGTATCTCCATCCCCTATGCGTTTATAATCTTTTGCAGAAACCATGGGAATAGCTGTATGCGAATCCACAAAACAGAGCAGGGATAATTCAGGACCCGTCATGAACTCTTCAATGATGATTTCATCACCTGCACTTCCAAATACCTTGTGCTCCATCATTTCTTTTACACCCTGCAGAGCTTCGGCTTTTGTAAGTGAAATGAGTACGCCCTTCCCCGCTGCCAGCCCATCTGCCTTGATCACAATAGGATAGGTCGTATTATTTTCTATAAACTCAAGTGCTTTTGGTGCTTCTGTAAATCTATGATATTCTGCAGTGGGGATCTTGTATTTGGTCAGTAATTCTTTGGTGAAGACCTTGCTACCTTCCAGTATGGCTGCACGGGCATTGGGTCCAAATATTCGTAAGCCAGCTTCTTCAAATTTATCTACGATGCCATTTACCAGGGGAACTTCAGGACCCACAACGGTGAGACCAATATTGTTATCTCTTGCAAAGCTTAGTAGGGCTGGAATATCATTATCTGAAATTGGAAGATTTGTTGCGATACTTGCAGTTCCTGCATTTCCAGGGGCGCAATACACTTTCGAGACACGCTCACTCCCAGCTAATTTCCATACCAGAGTATGCTCCCGTCCGCCACCACCAACGACTAATACTTTCATCTCTCCCCTTCCATCCTGATTATTCCATTTAAAACCAACAAGCGATTGGCTTATAATATATTTCAAGTTTGCAAAATAAAAATGGGGTGGTCATCATTACTGGCCACCCCAATTGGAAACATATCCGGTGATTACCAGACTCTGGTCATTGTCAAATGGTTTTGTAACTAAATGACCTGGTATAATCCTTGTAAATTTTTCCGTTTTGTTCCATATGCGGATAGACGAAGTAGTTGAGCGGACCACTCTTGTGTCCTTCACCCAATTCAAGATCTCGACCCGTCGTGAACTGAATCCGATCAGGTGGTTGTGTCCCGAATAATAGATCCTTTTTACTCATATCTTTCCGCGCTTCAGAGGCGTCGATTGGGAACCAGCCAAATTCCGGCAAATAAAAGTTGACCCAACAATGATAACCACCAATGCTGCCTGATCCTTTATCCGTTGGCACCGGGAAACCGATTTCAAACCGGGCAGGAATTTGTTCTGCCCGAGCCAGGGAAATAAAAAGGGCATGGAAGTCTGTACAATTCCCATATTTTTCGCTGCAGGCCCAGTAGGTGTCGCCATTACCCCAACCTGTACCCACCTTCTTGTACTCCATATTATTGACAACATAGTCATAAATCGAGCGGGCTTTATCCAGTGACTGAGGCTCGGCAGGTCGCAGAACTGCACAGATACTATCGACCAGACTCCCGCTGACGGGAACATGGGAATTTGCGCCGAGAAAGAGCTCTTGTTCTTTCTCGGAAAGTTCTCCATGAGCAAGCGTTTGCCTATATTCGCTGGAATTTGTGGGACGAGCCACCTGATATATCATCTGAATATTCAGCGTGTCTTTTATGCCCTCCGGGAGCCTGGCATGCCAGAATTTATTTCCGTATACGACTTCCTGACCTATTTCACCAGCAATATCAGACTCAATCTCCAGATTAAGAATGGTTTGCTGACTGCTGGTTTGGGCAACAGGGAGGAAAATATCCAGAGGCCCATCAGTAGGATGGACTTCTACGGAGTAGGTAAAGGAAAATTGTCTATCCTTTGCCTGTGTCTCATCCGTCTTTTCCTGGACACTGGGTTGTTGTTTCCCTGGACCGTCACAGGAAGCCATAATCGCAACCACAAAAACGATCCCCCAGGGCAATAATTTGTTCATATTCATTTAAAAACCAGAAGCTCCCTACTTAATCTCAACAGGATTGTCATTGATAAATGTATAACGAGCTTTCTTTTCCCAACCGGTCTCTGTTTTCACGGGATTTTTATGAATCTTTTCCTGGGTGACCTTTAGCACTCCATCTTCTGGATTTAGCCAAAAGTCGAGGTCATATAATTTCCCAGGTTCTCCGACCACTTCAAAATCTGTACAGGCAAAGAAGCCTTTACCTTCAATTTTTCTGACAGGGTCATGAATTTTTACAAACTTCAGCTGCAGGTCTTCACCAGTCTTGTCATCTTTGATTTTGAAGATACCATTTTCTTCGCGCATAGCGATGTGGGCATTCATGGCTCCCTTAATTTCAGCAGCAGTGTAGGTCTGAGCAGCGGTTCCGCCATGCTCTTGACCAGCATGTTCTTGACCAGCATGTTCTTGTCCTGCGTGTTCCTGCTTTCCGAGTGCGCTGCCACCGTGTTCTTTGCCAGCATGTTCCTGACCAACACCCTTAGTAGCATGGTGGTGTTCTGGATTAACACAGGTGGTCGGATCACATGTTTTAGCACCCTTAGTAGCATGGTGGTGCTCTGGATTAACACAGGTGGTCGCATCACATGTTTCAGCTGAAGCGCCTGGATGCTCAGGTTTGGAGCTACAAGTCCAGACTGTCAGGCTGGCCATAATCATTAGTAGGGCTATCTTTTTCATCGAAATAATCTCCTTATTTCATATGTCGTGCGTGCTTTGTTTTGTTACATGATAATATTGGAATTGTTCCTGAACTAACAATCACAAAAGTGCCTTAAACTGTCTGCCATATTACATATCAGGGGAAATCAATGCTTAAAATGTCTCATCCCTGTAAATACCATGGAGATTCCATACTTATCGCAGGCGACAATGGAATCTTCGTCCCTGACAGAGCCCCCAGGTTGAATAATTGCTGTAATACCTGCGGTGTGCGCTTTCTCGACAGAATCTGAGAAGGGAAAAAATGCGTCTGAGGCCAGCACGGAACCTTCCGTTGAGGATTTGCTACGATCGAGGGCGTTGTCCACAGCCCATATTCTGCTTGTCTGTCCAGCACCAACACCTTGTGTCGCACCATCTTTGACCACAACGATGGCATTTGATTTGGCATGTTTGACAACCTTCCAGGCTAGTTTGAGATCAGCCCATTCCTGCTCGGTTGGTTGTTTATCAGTCACAACTTTATAGCTCTCATCATCCATTTGGTGGAGGTCAGCCTCTTGAATAAGTAAGCCGCCATCAACTTTTTTATAGAAATAGGGCTCTGGTGAAGCAGGATTCATGATATCTGCAAGTTCAAGTAAGCGAAGATTTTTCTTCTTCTTTAGAATAGCCAGTCCTTCCTCGGAATAAACGGGGGCAATGACTATTTCCAGAAAGATCTTGTTCATCTCCACAGCTGTTTCTGCATCAACCTCACCATTAACAACCACAATGCCACCAAAGATCGAAACGGGATCAGCCTTATAGGCTCTTTCGAACGCTGCGAAAATGTTTTCACCCGTACCCACTCCACAGGGATTGGCATGTTTCAGTGCCACAACAGTGGGATCGCTAAATTCACGAATCATTTCGATAGCAGCTGAGGCATCTCCAATATTGTTATACGAGAGCGCTTTGCCATGTATCTGTTTGGCGCCACTAAGCCTGCCATCCAGAACAGATATCTCACGATAAAATGCGGCATTTTGATGCGGGTTTTCACCATAACGCAAACTTTGTTGTTTCTCATAACTCAATGACAATTGTTCCGGCAAATCTGTATCACCCAACTCCTTTGCCAGATATTGACTGATCAGCGTATCGTACTGGGCTGTATGTCTGAATCCCTTCAAGGCCATTTGTTTTCTAAATGCATCATCAAGAGCACTTGCCAATGCTTGAACATTGTCATGACTAGATG
>CAZVSF010000224.1:0-4828 GCA_964630195.1 uncultured Lentisphaeria bacterium | reverse complement strand
AACGGTAGCCTGCGAGAGATCAGGAGCACTGGAATTTAAATGCGTCGGCCCTGCAGCTAACCCTTATAATTTGGGATTGAGACAACTACTGCCTATATTGTAGATCAATCACACCGGCAGCAAAGTATTATTGGAATAGGTACGAAGTCTACCAGTTTAAAAATTTGCTCTGCAATGAGGTATTGCTTTCTATTGCTATTACTCAGTTGTATAATTCTCCCGGGAAGGATATGTTTTGCCCAAACTCCAATCCAGGTTTCTGATCCCATACTTGAAGTTAATGACAATGTCGTTCATATTTCATATGACATTCTGAATGGCCTGCTTACTGACAGGTATATTGTATCACTGGAGATTTTAGATGCCAATGATGGATTAATTGTGGCAAAGTCTTTAGAAGGGGACATTGGTGATAATGTGACCGGTGGGACGAATAAAAAGATTAAATGGGACTTGCAGGCAGACAGCATTTATATGGATGCAGATATTTTCATTAAAGTGAAAGCAAGACTCATTCCTCAATCAGAATCTGTGACTGTAAATACATATCGCCGTTCCGGCCTGATCATTCAATCTTTGGCACTGCCTGGTTCAGGCCTTTCCCGGATATCAGGGAAGCCTCATTGGATAAAGGGAGCTGTGGGCTACGGATGTATCGCCGGATCTGTTGTTTTCAATCGGAAAGCAATCTCGGCATATGAGGATTATTTAAGTCAGGTTACAGCTGGTGATGCACAGGAGTTATACCATTCTTCAAACCAGCAAGATGTGATATCCGAGGTGCTGGGATACGCTGCAATTGGGATCTGGGTAACAGATATCCTATGGACAGTTATTGGAACTGCTGATGTAACATCAGGTCGGTCTTCTGGCACGGAAGCAGGATTTTCGCTGGCAACAAGTGTTGAACCTGTTTACAGAATTCCATCCATCGGATTCAGGTATACATTTAAGTGATCGGATCAATATCTATTCTTATGAAAATGACCAACCTCTTTCTAGTCTTCCTAATGATCCAGGGATCAGTAATGCTTTTCGCTCAGGAGGCTGAAAGCAATGCAGTCAGACTCAGGTTGAGTAACCTTCCTGAAAAGGAATCTCAGAGCAGCCCTGAATCAGCAACAGAGGAATCCGGGCAAGATACCCAACCACCCACGTTTAGCCTAATCATGCCGGATATAGCCACCGACACATTTTTCCAATCAGATCTGGAAGAAATTGAACTCCTCGGAGAGGTGAAGGATGACAGTAAAATCAGGTTTGTATCGGTGAACAACGAAATCAGGCTCATCAATGAAACTGGTATTTTTGCCACTACCCTGCGATTAACACCGGGTGAAAACCAGGTGAAAATCCGGGCCATGGATGAATATAACAACCGCACGGATAGAGTTGTTACCATAGAATATACCCCACCCATTGTCACCCTGGCAGACCGGATCAGGTCGAATTCCAAGTATTTCGGGCTCATCATTGGCATCAATGACTACAGCGATCAGGACATTCCTGATCTGGATCATCCGATTAAAGATGCAGATGCACTTTACAGAGCACTGACCGGTAATTATACCTTCGACCCTGAGAATATTATCATGTTAAAAAATCCGAAAAGGGTCGACATTATTCGTGAATTGGATAGGCTAAAGGCCAGGGTCGGATCCAACGATAATCTCTTAATCTTTTATGCAGGTCATGGTTTTTGGGAGGCAGATGCGGGTATCGGGTACTGGCTTCCCTCTGATGCAAGCAAAGAAACCTCGGCAGAATGGTTCAGGAACAGTACCCTGGTAGATTACCTGCAGGCCATAAAATCTAAACACACTCTTTTAATTACCGATGCCTGTTTTGCCGGCTCAATTTTCAAATCAAGGTCTGTCGATATGAGAAAGGAAATCGCCTATGAAAAGATATATGAGTTGCCAAGCCGGAAAGCCATGACAAGTGGCGCATTAACAGAAGTACCTGACGAGAGTACTTTTATCAAATATCTTATTCGCAGGTTGAATGAAAATAAGGAAACCTACATGTCATCGGAAGAGCTGTTCAGTAGTTTCAAAATGGCTGTAACAAGCAACAGCAATAGTCTTCCCCGATATGGCGAGATCCAGAATGTGGGTAATGAGGGGGGTGACTTTATCTTTTTAAAGAAGCAGTGAGTGAAATTTTGGAGCATGAGGACGAATCGAAAACATACAATTTCCACACTGATCACAGTTGTTGTATTACTGGTATTTTCGTTTCCATTCTTAACCAATGCTTGCAAGAAATTTGAAGCCGAACATGAACTTATCGTTGTAACTGATACCCTTTCCATTGTTCGGCCAAACCTGGTGAATCTTTCAGGGACGATTGTTGATTTTCGGGGAGACGGTGTCCAGGATCATGGATTTATTGGTTCACTTGAAAACAATCCCACACTTCAGGAAGATACCATCCGGATATCTCTGGGTGAAAGAAAGACGACCGGAAGATTCGAAAATAACTTGAGTGAAGGGATTCGGGGAAATACCACCTATTATGTGAGGGCATATGCTGAGGATGGAAATGGAGTTGAGTATGGAAGGGAGTTATCATTCACCACCCCGGGTCCGGTATTGCCGGAGTTATCAACCGTAATGGTGAGTGAAGTTACAGATACTTCAGCCCGTGCGGGAGGTTCCGGCATTGATGATGGAGGAGCTGATATTATTGCAAAGGGTATATGCTGGAGCCTGGATCCTTCGCCTACACTTTCCGCTAATTACACCGTTGATGGTAGTGGAACTCTGGATTTTAACAGTGTTATTGACAGCCTGACCTGCAATACCACATATTATGTCAGGGCATATGCCGCCAGCGCTGCAGGCACCGGTTACGGTGATGAGCTCACTTTCACTACCAATCCTTGTGTTGAAAGTACCACCCCGATCGTCACAACTTCTCCGATAACCGATATCACTGAGTTTGCTGCCCGGAGTGGTGGAAATATAACAGATGATGGTGGTGAACAGGTAATATCCAGGGGTGTATGCTGGAGTACTACATCCAATCCGACCCTGGAAAACAGTTATAGTTCGGACGGGAGTGGGTCAGGATCGTTCATCAGTAATCTGACCGGATTGATCCAGGAAACTACCTATTATGTAAGGGCCTATGCCACCAACAGCCTTGGAACATCCTATGGCGATGAACTCGAATTTACCACCCTGGTACCTGAGAATACGCTGATTGATTATGATAGCAACAGGTATCCCTATGTGACCATCGGATTTCAAACCTGGATGGCTGAAAACCTCAGGGTAACTCATTATGCTGATGGAACACCTATTCCATATGTGGAAGACCAGGGCACATGGGGAGATATGGGAGCTGCTGATAAAGCATATAGCTTTTACAGCAATGACACTTTGAATAAAGCAATCTACGGAGCACTGTATACATGGGCTGCAGCCATGAATGGTTCCTCCAGCAGCTACTTGAATCCAAGCCAAGTACAGGGAGTATGCCCTGATGGCTGGCACCTTCCCAGTGATGCTGAATGGAAACAGATGGAAATCTACCTGGGAATGAGTCAGGCGCAGGCCGACACCATTGGCTGGCGCACCGCCAGTATTGGAGGGAAATTGAAAGAGACAGGCACTACTTACTGGAAGAGTCCCAATACAGGCGCTAACAATGAAACAGGATTTAATGCCCGACCTGGAGGATCACGCAATTCAGCAGGTGCATTCATGAACATTACCCTTGATGGGTATTACTGGTCTGCCACCAATATTGGTAATCCAGAGATCTGGCACCGCCATTTTCATTATGAAAAAGGTGGAGTTGACAGGGATAATTATCTCTTGGATGGTGAAGGATATTCAGTTCGATGTGTCCGGGACGATGTATCCACAACAATGCCAGCTGTGACTACTAGTTCAGTATCCAGTATTGCTGAAACCTCCGCCCAATCCGGAGGGGAGATTAGCTCAGACGGTGGAGCCACCGTCACTGCCCGGGGAATTTGTTGGAGCACTACTAAGAATCCCACACTTTATGATAACAAGGTGAATGAGGGAAATGGAACCGGTAGTTATCCAAGCACCCTGAGCAACCTGACCTGCAATACCACATATTATGTGAGAGCCTATGCCACCAACACGGTTGGAACTGCGTATGGAAATGAGGTAGTGTTTACCACCACCGATTGCAGTGGCACTCTACCTGCAGTTTCGACAGAAATCATTACCAATATTACAGGGAATACAGCACAAAGTGGTGGAAATGTAACCGACGACGGTGGTGCAAGTATCACTGCAAAAGGGGTTTGCTGGAGTACATCCGCAGAGCCTACTATTGCAGATAGCCATACTTCCGATGGCACAGGGACAGGTGTTTTTACCAGCAGTCTAACTGGATTAAGCGCAGGAACAAGGTATTATGTGAGAGCATATGCCACCAATTCAGCAGGAACAGCCTACGGAAACCAACCCAGCTTCTATACACCCGATTTCCCGGTGGTTTCAACTTATAATCTGACAGATATCACCCCAATTTCTGCAATTGGAGGTGGGAATGTAACAGACGGCGGTGGTGCAGCTGTAACAGCGAAGGGAGTTTGCTGGAGTACCTCTCAAAATCCCACACTCCTGGACAGTTATACCGTCGATGGAACCGGACTAGGTTTGTTTACAAGCCAGTTAACCGGGTTAACCCCCAATACAACATACTATATTAAGGCGTATGCGACAAATATTGTGGGAACAACATATGGAACAGAGAAGAGTATAGCCACATTGGATGCAGCTGTTGATTATGATGGCAATATATACCCGGTAGTGAACATTGGTTCGCAAACCTGGATGGC
>CAZVSF010000223.1:0-4855 GCA_964630195.1 uncultured Lentisphaeria bacterium | reverse complement strand
GTTGCTGCGCAATGAATGAGATAGCACAATAATAAATGAGTATAAAATATTTTGAAGATGAAACAACCTATCAGGTCCACTTTTGTTCTCAGAATTAAAATATTTGCTCAAATACTTTAAGTAATTATTAGTCATTAGAATATTGATTTTCATCTATTTTTAAGTGTGGATAGATGCAAATAGCGCACAATATTGATCAGTTTATAATGTTGCGTAAAATTCAATCGACACATCCCTTTGATTTTCCTCGATTACTTAAGCCCTCAATAGAATCTTCAGGCGATATTCGAATCAATTACATGCAATTATGGAACTGCTAAAAAGCATCTATTGTTTATAAATAAAATTATTGAAATTAATATAAGTTTTGTCTTCATAATAACAAGTTGATGACTGTTTTTGTCATATAATGACCTGATTTTTAATTTCAAGCCACATTATTTATTTCGCAATGTCGAAAGTAAAATATTTTAAGATTCACATTCCACATGGCTTACTATAATGCCACAAGCCTTGAGCTCAGATTTTATTGGCTATTAAGAAAATATGGGTCCTCCATCATTTCAAGGCCTTGTTTATTGGGCGTGCTTATCTTCTGTTAGGAAGTACTTACTGGTTTTTAGTTAGTGTCATGTAACACCAAAGGAAAACGGCAGTAACTTAACTGCCAGATCTGGCTACGGGTTTCACCCTCGCCTTCCTCCGTTACTTTGCCGCTGGCAAAGCAACTCCGGTTGAACCGTCGCTTCGCTGGGGCGATTCTGCAGCTCACCCCACAAAGCAAAAAGGTCCTCCATCCGGAAGACCTTTTTACTTTGTAGCAGGGGGCGGATTTGAACCGCCGACACCCGGCTTATGAAGCCGGTGCTCTAACCAACTGAGCTACCCTGCCATTTCAACTATCAATTTGAGTAACCACCCGAGATGCTCTAACCAACTCGCTCTCCATCATTTTGCCTTCAGCAAAAATAATTCGGGCTACCCTGCCATTCGTATCATTCCTCTTATTCCTGGCGGGCCTACCCGCCGAAGTTGGGACACAGTCCCACGAAGGCGGGCGAAAATAGAATTATCACTATCTGTGAGCAAGTGAATAAACCAGTCTTTCAACAGATAGCCCATTTATTCTATTCTTAAGCCTCCTCCACCCTCAAGATTAATATACTTTCATATTCTCTTTATGTACTAATACACACTAATTGAATAATTACTTTATCCTCAAATTTGGGCTTAGGGACAATTGATTCATCTCAAGATACAATTTTTCCCCCTGATTTATTTTGATAATAATGTTTTCAACACAGTTAAAAGTTAAGTTGATACCATGAAAATCCTGCTTGTCGAAGATGAAAAAAGGCTTGCCCAACACCTGAAAGTCCTCCTTCAGGAAAACAAATATAAAGTTACGACAGCCTACGACGGTCAGGGTGCCTGGGATATTATCAGTTCAGATGCCTTCGATGCTATTATCCTGGATTGGTTGCTCCCGGAGCTCAGTGGAGTGGAAATTTGTGAACGCCTCCGAAATAAAGGTGATAAAACACCCATTCTGTTTTTAACGGCACAGTCTGCCATTCATCACAGAATAAAGGGCTTCGAAGTAGGAGCCGATGACTATCTCACCAAGCCATTTCATTCAGAAGAACTTCTTATTCGTTTGGCCAGTCTCATTCGCCGGAGTCATCAACCCCCTGTATCCATTTTTAATTCCAAGGGATTCACCTTTGATGCGACCAAACACTTCGTCTATTTTGATGGCCAATCCACAGAATTATCGCAGAAGGAATCAGCTATCCTGAATCTGCTGTTCCAACATCCCGGTGAGGTGATTGCCAGAAAAACCTTCCTCCACGAAATTTGGGGCTATGACTTTGACCCAAAAACCAACACCCTCGAGGTCTATATCAGGATGCTCAGAACCAAAATAGATCAGTTGAGTGATGTAAAACTTATCTACACCAAGCGGGGCGAAGGTTATTATATAGAGAATGAAACTTAATCCCCCCAATCTATCCATAAAATTCAAGATCATTTTTGCCCAGGCGGCCAGTCTGGCGGGGATCCTGATCATATTTACATTCGTCATATCCATTTTACTCGACCAGGTGCTAAATATGAACCTGGATAGATTCCTGCATATGCAGTCAGATAATTTTCAAGCCACCATCTCTCTGAATGGAGGACGTATCTCATTTCACGATCTATATAGTAAGATTGAACATACTGGAACCCGGGAAAATGAGATCCCCTTTTATGTACAATTCCTGGATGGCCAGGGGCGAACCCTCATGCTCTCAGGAAATCTGGAAGGCAGGCGTCTGTATCATGGCGGCATTCTCCCCCCCAGAGATACGCTTGAAACCGTATACTTTTTCGGGGAGCCCTCCCGGCGTTTGATCACTCCAGTGCACATTCATCGTCACCATGTCGGCTGGCTCATCGTTACCATACCCTTCAAATACCTCGATGAATTCAAAGACTATAAAAACAAAATCCTGGTCATCACGGGTAGCATCGGCATCCTGCTTTTCATTTTTCTGAGTTGGCTTTTTGTGAAGCTGGCCCTCAAACCAGTCAGACAGCTGGCAAAAAGTGCCGAAGCACTGGCTGAGGAATCTGAAATTGCTGCGCTACCAGATTTTGAGAGTAATGATGAGATCGGTGAATTGACCAGAACCCTGAATCATCTGCTTCGGAAAGCGGGACAATCCATGGAAACCCTGGAGCTTTTTGCAGCAAATGTCTCCCATGAGCTCAAGACACCCCTGGCCATCATGCACTCGGAAATTTCAATGCTTCAGAAAAAGAGCGACTCCCCTCACCAGTTCTCATATGATTCATTGGGCGAGGAGGTAGATCGCATGCAGACCCTCATAGAAAATCTTTTGGTGATCAGCAATTCTCAACGTCCCTACAAACTCACACCATCTGATATATGGCTACAGGACTTTATCAGTGATGAATCCGGGAGAATTCAGCGTATTTTTCGAAATAGGAACATACACTTTGATTTCTCAAAGGTCCAATCAACCAAATTGTCGGCAGATATCTACTTGCTCCAGTTGGTGTTTGATAACTTGGTACGGAATGCAGTGCTCTATTCCCCTGAAAATTCAACCATATCCATATCAACAACATCCAGTGAGTCGGGTGTCTCAATTCATGTTTGCGATACAGGAAAAGGAATAGCGGAAGAAGAACTCAACAAAATGCTGGAACCCTTTATCCGAGGTGAATCCACTGTCAATCAGGCTATGACAGGAAGTGGTCTGGGATTATCGATATCCACATGGGCAACCGAGCTCATGGGCGGATCAGTAGAACTGGAGAATATTTCACCCCACGGGCTGAAAGCCTCCATCAATCTGCCCGCTTAAAGCATCCCGCTAGAAATTTTTCAAATACTCTTCCCTGAAGTAGGTATTCTTATGCTCTTCAAAGGACCTGAATTCATCATCCAATAGATACTGGAGAGGATTCTCTTCACCCAGCGCCAGGATCGAATGACACAACGTGCATTGGTCGGAGATGGCATCGCCTTCTTCGTCAACCAGGTGACGATTATGGCATCTGAAACATCCATCACTTTGTTCATGTTGCATAAAGTTGTGACATGAAAAACACCCGAATTCAATTCTGTGACCGAGGTGATTGGGATAGGTATTCCAGTTGATATTCATTCTGGGATGAATATTTCTATCATAAATGGCTTTGACAGACTGAATGGAGCGTGGTAGTGTCAGAAAATCCGTCTCAGGATACTCCATGGCATAGAAAGATTCCAGACGCTCCTCAATACTTGCCAGAGCAGAATCCTTGTCATCATACTGGGTGATGATAGCTGACATGGCTTCACGTTTGATATAGGGGATCTCTGGATCTATCTCACCCCGTGCCATGGCATGATCCAGGGCAGCATCTGGGCGCTCGTATATGTGGGTGGCTCGATTATGACAATCCACACAATCCATCACTCTCGGCTCTGAAAATTCCTTTGTAGAATCGGGCAAGTGATCATTGGTATATCTTTTAAATGAACCATCTGCTTGCTTCACTTCAACCCAGATCATCTCTTCACGCTGATCGTATACCGAGCTGTAGCGAACTTCATTATTTTCTGAAATATGCCAGTGAATACCAGACCCAACGCCATTCATGGCATCAACCTTCAAATTCAAGGTCGTGTATTGCCTGGTATTATGCTCATCATCGCGATAGCGTTCGATCTTCACCAGTTTTGATCCGTAGTGCTTTTCTGGCCAGTGACACTTGCCACAGGTTTCCTTGGCAGGTCTCAGGTTATGAATAGGTGTTCCAATCGGCTTGTTGTATAGATCGAACATGGCCGCAACGGCTTGCCACGCGCCATTTAGTTTCGCTTTGGCCAGGGCCTCAACACCTTCACCAATGTGGCAGTCCACACAGGGAACTTTCGAGTGGGGTGAAACTGAGTAAACCTGCCATTCAGGACCCATGATGGTATGACAGGCTGTACCGCAAAATTCAGATTCATCCATATAGTGCATGGCACTTGATCCAGCAGCCACAATGAATACGACATTTACAATGGTCAATATCCCTACGACGGGAACAACCTTTTCCCAAAAATTTTGTTCGCTGATTCCCCCAAAGTCTATTTTATCAATAAAGACTTGCTGAAGCGTTTGTCCCGTTTCTTTTTTCTGCTTTGCCCAGGCGATAGGCAATAAGATCAGTCCAAAAACAAAGATGATAGGTATCAAGAAATAGGTAACAATACCCGTATAGGTCGACCGAAAGACGCCGACAAATGACAACCCTTCCAAAATAAAAAATGAGATAAAGTCTGTACTGGCCAGAATGACCCCAATTTTGC
>CAZVSF010000222.1:3014-4928 GCA_964630195.1 uncultured Lentisphaeria bacterium | reverse complement strand
TTGTTAAAATCAATTGTGGTCTTTCCGGTCCCGTCTACTGCTGGCACCACCAGGAAGCGACCAGCACCATAAGTGCTTAAACCATTGGTGGCATCTCCGAAAATGATAAAGTATTGTTCATCACCCGGGTCAGCCAGGGGTGTCAGCGAGAGTTTTTGGCCATTTAACTCGAAATGAAGAATACCCGGTGTGGCATTAGGGCTGGTATCCCCGAGAACATTTACGATATCAACCGTCTGGGGAGATTCAAAAGTTTCAAGCGTAGCGGAAACTTTCCATTCTGATGAAATGGGGAATAATTCGGTACTCTTGAAATGCAGATAATTTGGATGCCGCGCATCTTTGAGACGTACACCGATACGTTCACCGCGTTGGATCACATACCAGCTCAAATTTTGCCAGGTGAGGATATCTGGTTCACCACTACTATCCTTTTTCAGCCCCATTTCAACAATGAGAGAATCATGGGTGTAAATTTGAATGTCATCGGCAACCTGGAGCGAGACACTATCACCAACCAGAGTTAGCGTCCCCATGGATCCCGGCACATTTTCACCAGGAAAAACTAGTTGATTCGATTTATCACTCCCAAACCTATTGTCGCCCTGCTCCAGCCAGAAGAGACCTGCAAGTGTCAGCCAACCATCTGGCTGGTTGAGTCGATCATTCCTCGACTGGTGCCAGTCTTGAATCTGTTGCTCATATTCGTCTAAATCAACAAGGGGTGGGGGTGTTGTTGTCACGCATCCTGAAAGGAAAAGGATGCAGCCCAATAGTATCAAGTATGTTCTCATGTGACCTCCGTTTTCCCCGACTCAAATATTCTGATGTTTTCTTTAGCCAATCAAAGGGTTAATCCATTAGCACTTTGTATGCCTATATCTTCACCTGTGCACGATCAGAAAGTATAGGAAATACTCTAGCAGAAACAATTGCATTTAGTTGAGAAGAAATCCTCCAATTGAACAAAAATTGATTCTGCTTTATCAGGTATCTGAGTTGGTGTTGAATGATGGTATAGGTTGTATGAAAAATATTTCATTAGCTTATCCTTTTATGGTGGCAAGTATCAGTTAAATTCACAGACTACTTAAAATGCATTGGGTTTTGAATCTAGCCTGACAAGGGTCAGATAAAGGGTATCAGAACAAGGTAAGCTTTAATTGTTGCAGTAAAATGTTATGGATACATTCTGATGATTATTTACTACAGTGTGCAACATTCAAACAGGGGAGACGATAGCATGCAGTCCAAAAACCTGATTTTCATCCTCCTGATCCTTTCGACATTCATCTCATGCTCAGTTCAAAAAATAGCTGTAAATTCAGTGGCGGATGCACTTTCCGGGTCAACCTCAGGTGTATTCGCAACTGACGATCTACCCGAATTCGTCGGAGAGGCAGTACCCTTTGGGCTAAAGCTGAATGAAGCCATACTGGATCAAACTCCTGAGCACAAGGGGTTGTTACTCTCTCTGGCTTCAGGTTATGCGCAGTACTCCTATGCCTTTGTTCAACTCCCTGCAGATACGCTAACACCCCCGGACATGCAAAAATCGAAAGCCATGAAATCCTATGCGAAAAAATTATATCTCCGTAGCCGGTATTATGGTTTTAGATGCATGGAGGTCGATCATCCTGGATTTAAGAAGAAACTTTTCACAAATCCTGATATAACGCTTGATGAAATGGTTGCCGATGATGTGCCGGCACTTTATTGGTTGGGACTCTCCTGGATGGGAGCTATTTCCATAACCATGTCAGATTTGAGCTTATTGGCTGAACTGAACTATGCGGAGAAGATCCTTTTAAAATGTCTTGAACTGGATGAGAGTTACGGTGAGGGTGCCTTAAGAGAATTTTTTGTTACCTACGATGGCAGCCGCAATGAAGCCATGGGAGGTGGGGCAGACAA
>CAZVSF010000222.1:0-2914 GCA_964630195.1 uncultured Lentisphaeria bacterium | reverse complement strand
ATGCTCATTGCAGCGAGTGCTGTATCCCAAACTGTGAAAATGGGAACATTGGCTCCCTTAAGTTCTCCATGGCACGATGCCATGCTTAGTCTGGCTGAAGAGTGGCAGGATGTCTCGAATGGAGAAGTGAAAGTGAAGCTCTATGCTGGCGGGATACTGGGCGATGAAACAGATATGGTTCGCAAAATGCGTATTGGACAGCTGCATGGTGCCGCACTCACCGCGGAGGGGCTGTCAAATATTATCCCGGAGATAGATGTCTTGCGCATGCCCATGTTGATTCAAACTGATGCAGAGTTGAACTATATTCGTGATGAGCTATCAGCATATTTTAGAGAACTATTGGAAAAGCAGGGTTTTATTCTCCTTTCATGGAGCGATGCTGGCTGGGCTTATTTATTTACCAATGCGCCTGTGGTCTATCCCAAAGATCTCAATAAAACCAACCAGATCATCTTTCTCTGGGCTGGTGGTTCTGGCAAACGGGGATGGCTGGATGCCGGGTATAATGCCGTTGAGGTGTCAGCACCTGACATTTTCATGTCTCTACAAACCGGTCTGATCACAACCGTAACCACCACACCTATCCTGGCGCTAAGTTATCAGTGGTTTCCTTCAGCGCCCTACACCATTGACATGCGGGCGGGACCCTTGCCAGGTGCCATCATTATTTCCCAAAAAAAGTGGGATAAAATTCCTCAGAAGTATCACCCCGCAATCCTCAAAAAATCTGAGGAGAAGGGCAAGACTTTGTCAAAAGATGTTATGGGTCTGGAGGCTGAAGCATTCAGGGTCATGGAGGAAAATGGACTGAGCATTGTTCATGCGCCCGAAGATGCCAGGAAAGCCTGGCTGGATATGTCTGAGACCTATATGTACCCGGAGATATTAGATAGAGAAGTACCTGAGGAACTCTATTTGAGAGTTAAAAAAATATTGGAAAAATTTCGGAGTACTCAAAAAAAATAGATCTGTATGTGTTTCTGGTCAAAAGCAAATAGCAATATCACCACTGCCGAGAATATCCTACTAGCATTATCTTTACTCCTCATGGCGGCATTCCCGATTCTTGAGATATTTACCCGTGCCACCGGGGTCATGGGGATCACGGGATCCACTGATTACACCAGACATCTCACCCTTGTGATTGGACTACTTGGTGCAATAATCACCAGCCGAGAAGGCAGTCATTTAAGCATCCAGGCCATTATGGAATACCTCCCCACAAAGATTCGCGCGGATGTGTGGGCAATAACTAAGGGTATCACTATCTCGGTATGCCTTGGTCTGGCATATGCCGGTTTCAATTTTATGTCGGTAGAATATCAATCCCCGGCCATGGTAGGTCAGTTCATCCCAATATGGATGGTCCTTGCTATCCTTCCCATTGGTTATCTGGGGGTAGCCTCAAGAGAGATCCTCAATATCAAGGACCTGAGAAGCGGAATAATTGCAGTTTGCATAGCCAGTTTTTTCTCAATTTCGGCCTGGTGGGCATCCCCGGAACTAATCGGCAATTTGATCGTCCCCATTATCGTCGGCTTTCTCATGGCCTCCCTTTTTGGTTTACCCATTTTTGCCTGGATCGGGGGGATTGCTATTGCATTATTTTTGGCGGAAGACATATCTGTTTCAGCAATCTCTGTGGAAACCTATCGCATTGTGGCTTCGCCGGTCTTACCGACCATCCCCTTGTTTACATTTATTGGCTACATACTGGCAGAAGGTGGCGCCAGTCAGCGACTTGTGGATCTATTTAAACATCTACTGGGCTGGCTGCCTGCAGGACCTGCCATCGCAGCTGTATTTGCCTGCACATTTTTCACAACCTTTACAGGAGCCTCCGGGGTTACCATCCTCGCTCTGGGTGGTTTGCTCTTGCCGGTACTGCTTGCCTCAGGATTCTCCAAAAGTTTCTCTGTGGGTCTGCTCACTGCCACCGGTAGTCTGGGGCTGCTCTTCCCGCCAGCCCTCCCCATCATATTTTATGGTGTTATTTCCCACACACCCATCAACCAGTTGTTTCTGGCCGGTATCGTCCCGGGTTTACTGCTGCTGGGTGCCGTTTCCGTTTTTGTCTGGTACAAAAGTACACATATGAAAACAGATAAAATGCCATTTGACAAGACTGCGGCCTGGAAAGCCATCCTCAATGCCAAGTGGGAAATACTCATTCCTGTCATCACACTGGGGGGCATTTTTAGTGGTATTATGACCCTGGTGGAGACAGCTGCTGTCATTGTTGCCTATGTAATTATCATTGGTACCCTGGTGCACAAGGATATCAATATCAGGGGTCAATTTCTGGCGATCTGCGTGAAAAGTGCCGCATTGTTGGGTGGTATTCTCATCATCCTCAGTGTTTCCATGGGCTTTACCAATTATCTGATCGATGCTGAGATACCAACACGAGCCAGCCAATGGGTGGCTGCCAATATTGATAATCGATTAACCTTTCTACTTTTCTTAAATCTATTCTTACTCCTGGTTGGTTGCGTCATGGATATCTTCTCAGCCATCATGGTGGTGGTTCCCATTATCATTCCAATGGCTGCCGTCTTTGGTGTACATCCCCTTCATCTTGGAATCATTTTTCTGGCGAACCTGGAATTAGGATACTTAACGCCGCCTGTTGGTATGAATCTGTTCCTTTCGGCAATTCGCTTCGAGAGACCCCTCCCTCAAGTTTATCGGGATACCCTGCCATTCTTTATCTTACTCCTCCTAATGGTGCTTGTCATAACCTATTTACCAGGAATGGTACTCTGGTTGCCGGGAGTCAATTAGCCCGCATATTTCATGAGGGAGTGCAAAAGTAATTGTATCATGCTGTGTTTGTGAAAGTCACACAAAATATTGAAAATAACAAGCCAGGTTGTGCTGTCTCATGAAATATGTGGGTTAGAATGGATTT
>CAZVSF010000221.1:0-4976 GCA_964630195.1 uncultured Lentisphaeria bacterium | reverse complement strand
GCAGCGCCAACCCCAACCCGGAGCTGCACGGCACTGGATTTGTGGCACGACTCAGCGGTGCCACCGCTGAATTCATACATATCCTGATGCAGATGGCCATGGGCGCAAAACCATTCAAACTCAATACCTCAGGTGACCTTATTTTTGCCCTCGATCCTGTCCTTCCCGCCTGGTTATTCACCGAGGAGGAGCAGTCTACAGAAATACTCATCGATGGCGTGATGACAAATGTTTCGATCCCGGCAAATAGTTTCACTTTCATGTTCTTGAGCGACATTCTGGTGAGCTACCATAATCCATCCCAAAGGGATACCTATGGCAATCATGGAGTTACCCCTGTGAAGTGGGTGCTCACAGATAATAACGGTCAATCTGAGAGCTATGATGGGGCCACATTGGATGCAGCGGCTGCTGAAGGAATACGATCCAGGCAAATACGTCGCATAGAAGTCACGTTGGGATAAAATGAAATTTATATCAATAAAAGGGGTAGCAATCCTCCTGACTGGCAGTTTTATCTGGACTTGTCAACCATCAGTTCCTGGAACACCTGTTACTCCCATGAGAGCAACACCATCAGAGGCAGAATTGATTCAATTAATTGGATCACCTGAAACCATTTTCAGCAGGGAGAGTGAATTTGTGAAACGCCCCTTCGAACCCTTTCTTGATGGGAAATGGATTGGAGAAGGAATCTCATACGGGTGTTATCGCAAGGGACAGTCTCCTGATATCGGGGGACCCAGTGAGGCTGAAATATTAGAGGACCTCAACATCCTCAGTCCCTATTGGAATTTTATCAGGGTTTATGGTTCAGATGATGACTCACAAAGACTCCTCAAGGTTATTGATGAGAACAAGCTACCCTTTAAGGTCATTCTCGGTGCATGGATTGCTAATGAGACCAAGCACCCAGAGCGAAAAATTGAAAATGTAAAGCAGGTGAGTCGGGCTATTGTGCTGGCCAATCGATATCCCGACATCATTGCAGCGGTGAGTGTGGGAAATGAATCACAAGTGGACTGGTCCTGGCATCGTACTGAAACACCAGTGCTTGTGCGATACATTCGTGCCGTTCGGCAAAATATCGAGATCCCCGTCACAACGGCGGATGATTACAATTTCTGGAACAAACCACACAGCACAGGAGTGGCTGATGAAATTGACTTCATCATCCTGCATGCTTATGCCCTTTGGAATGGTCTCCAGTTGGAAAACGCAGTTTCGTGGACCGATAGCGTCTATAAAGATATACAGGGTAAGCATCCCGAGCAGCAGATCATTTTTGGTGAAACAGGGTGGGCAACCACCTATAATCCTCAAAAATTGGGACCCGGTGAACAGGGTACCTTGATCAAGGGTAAAATTGGATTTGGAGCGCAGGAAAGATTTATCACTGATTTTTGGAACTGGAGTGTCACCAATCATATCGTCAGTTTTTATTTTGAAGCCTTCGATGAACCCTGGAAGGGTGGCGGAGATCAATCGGGTCCAGATGAGATCGAGAAACATTGGGGTGTATTCTATGAAGATCGCACACCCAAGGAATCCTTCTCAAATTATTTAAATAAACAAACTCATAAAAAATAGTGACAAATCCAAAATGATTAAGATCATAAGGGGAAAGGAGTCATTCGGTCATCATTTTTTTTGAATAACATCAATAGACAAGAGAACAGGAGCAAAAATGAAATCCAAACTGACCGGTTTACTATTATTCTTAATATTAGCTGGCATAACCATGGCCCAAAACGCCCCCATCACCTTTGAAGAAGGTGAATATGGCGCTACCTGGACATGGTCAACTTTTGAAAATGATACCAATCCCCCACTGGAAATAGTAGCGAATCCAAATGCTACCGGTATCAACACTTCTGCTACAGTGGCAAGTATGACAACTCTGACCACAGGTCAACCCTGGGCTGGTGTTGAATCACTTCATGGCGCAGATATTGGACCATTTAGTTTTGATGTGACCAATAGTACTGTCAAGATCATGGTCTACAAACCTGTGATCAGTGATGTGGGCATCAAATTCGCCGAAGCCAGTGGTGAAGCCCAACCTGAAGTGAAAGTTGCCAACACCTTGATCAATCAATGGGAAGAGCTTACTTTCGATCTCTCAGGAAGCATCGGAGCAGGTATCACCGGTGTGGTAGATCAGATCATCATCTTTCCTGATTTTGATCTTGGCGGAAGAACCACTGATAATGTTTGTTATTTTGACAACATTTCCTTTTCCGAGCAGATAGCTGGACCTGATAGTCCTGTGGCAGCTGCTCCTACTCCTATGCATGATTCAGCGGATGTTATGTCCATTTACAGTGGTTCCTACACGGATCTGGCAGAAACCAACTTCAATCCCAACTGGGGTCAGAGTACAGTGGTAACTGTTGATGCTGACGTTGCTGGTGACGCAACTTTGCTATATGAGTCTCTCAACTACCAGGGTACCAACCTGGGTGGCGCCGAGGGTGTGGATCAGGATGTCTCGGGATATGATTTTCTGCATGTGGATTTCTGGACGTCCAATGCGCCAGCTCTCAACTTCTTCCTCATTAGTCGAACAACAGGTGAACAACCCTTTGCCCTGCCCATCACTCCCGGTGAATGGGTAAGTGTGGAGATTCCACTCACTCACTTCACGGACCTTGGTATGGGTCTCACAGACATCTACCAATTCAAAGTTGATGGTGGTAATGGAGCTACTTCAGTCTGGTTTGATAACTGGTACTTTTATACGGCAGAAACCCTTCCAGAAGCTCCCGTTGTAGCTGCTCCTGCTCCCACACTCCCTGCTGAAGAAGTCATGTCCATTTACAGTGGTGCCTATGACGATCTGGTAGCGACCAACTTCAACCCCAACTGGGGTCAGAGTACCGTAGTAACTGTGGATGCTGATGTTGCTGGCGACGCAACCCTGCTTTATGAATCACTCAACTATCAGGGTACCAACCTGGGTGGCGCCGAGGGAGTGGATCAGGATGTCTCAGGATATGCTTTTCTGCATGTCGATTTCTGGACCTCCAATGCTCCAGCTCTCAACCTCTTTCTCATCAGTCGGACAACAGGAGAGCAGCCTTTTGCTCTGCCAATTGTTCCAGGAGAATGGGTCAGCGTCGATATCCCCCTCAATCACTTCACGGATCTTGGAATGGGTCTCACAGACATCTTCCAGTTCAAAGTTGATGGTGGTGATGGAGCGACCAATGTCTGGTTTGACAACTGGTATTTCCACGGAGAACCAATCATTGAACCTGTCCCCGGTCTATTCATATCTGAATATGCTGAGGGTAGTAGCAATAATAAATATCTGGAGATCTATAATCCAACTGAAAGTGCTATAGACCTGGGTGCTTACTCCCTGTCCAGTTGCTCGAATGGCTGTGATTCTACAGGTGTTTTTGACTATCCAAACAACGTGACTTTTGAACCTGGTACCATGTTGGAACCCGGTGAAGTTTATGTTATAGCTCATCCTAGCGCTACAGCCGAAATCCTGGCTGAAAGTGATCAAACATTCACTTATCTGTCTAATGGTGATGATGTATTTGCACTTACGGATACATTGAACCTGAATATCATCGATATTATTGGTGATATGGGACCAGATCCTGGTAATGGTTGGGATGTTGCAGGTGTATTAGAGGCAACCAAGGATCATACCCTGATTCGTAAAAATGATATCATGTTTGGTAACATTGGCAACTGGGAAATGTCCGCTGGCACAGATTCTCTGAATTCACAGTGGATCGTCGCAGAACGTCCCACAGCTGAGTATACACCAGCGACACTGGGCTGGCACATGCTGCCACCTCCTCCTCCGGCACCGCTGGTAGCAGCCCCTGCTGCCATGCATGATCCAGCAGATGTTATGTCCATTTACAGCGCTGCCTATGATGATCTGGCAGAGACCAACTTCAACCCCAACTGGGGTCAGAGTACGGTAGTGACCCTCTACGCGGACGTTGCCGGTGATACAACGCACTTACTGTATGAGGGATTGAACTACCAGGGTACCAACCTGGGTGGTCCTGAGGGTGTGGATCAAGATGTATCCGGATATCAGTTTATTCATATGGATTTCTGGACATCAAATGCTCCTGCACTCAATTTCTTCCTGATCAGTCGTGGATCAGGTGAGCAGGCTTTCAGTCTGCCTATCGTTCCCGGTGAATGGGTGAGTGTTGATATGCCCCTGTCATATTTCACGGATCTTGGAATGGGTCTCACAGACATCTTCCAGTTCAAAGTTGATGGTGGTGATGGTGCTACCAATGTCTGGATTGACAACTGGTACTTCCATACACCCGTTCCACCCCCACCCCCACCCATCGTTCTTGAGGGTGCCTGGGTCATGGCTCCTCAGGCAGGTGCCCTGGCTGTCGGACCTAACCCCTTCGATGGCAGCTGGTGGGCCAATTCAGATGATGATGTACTCACCCGTGCCTGTTTCTTTGATGACAAGTATGTCTTCAATGCAGATGGATCCTTCCAGAATGTATTGGATGGAGACACCTGGTTGGAAACCTGGCAAGGTGTTGAAGCTGAAGGTTGTGGTGCTCCAATTGCTCCACACGATGGCATGACCCCTGCAACCTGGAGTGTTGATCCTGCCACCCGCACGGTCACTCTTGATGGCGTTGGTGCCTATCTCGGTATTCCAAAGGCCTTCAATGGTGGCGAGCTCGGCAATCCTGCCGATGCCCCAGCTTCCATCACTTATGAAGTTCATGTGAATGATAGCAGTCGTACAATCCAGCTGGTGTTGGACATTGGTGGCGGTTTTTGGACCTTTACCATGGTACCAGCTCCCTTGCCTCCTATTGACCTTGAAGGTGCCTGGGTCATGGCTCCAGAAGCTGGTGCTCTGGCTGTAGGACCCAACCCTTTTGATGGCAGCTGGTGGGCCAATTCAGATGATGATGTACTCACCAGAGCTTGTTTCTTTGATGACAAGTATGTCTTTGATTGAG
>CAZVSF010000220.1:0-5011 GCA_964630195.1 uncultured Lentisphaeria bacterium | reverse complement strand
GTCACATCATGCCTTATATTGTTGTTTAATACTTTATGACATGATTAGAAAACTTCTGTAATTGGAGGAGGATGGATTGGAAGTCTTTTAACGAGAAGCGGGTCGGTTATTATTTGGAAATATTTGGAAATATTGAATTTGAATATGATGTCAATTTGCATTATTATAGAAGCTGATGATGAATCGAAGACAAAATGATAAATTGCTCCCGGAGAAATTATCGGGGTCTCTAGCATCTTCGAACTCCAATTTAGGTTTCAGTCTGGTGGAACTCATGATCATCATCCTGATCATTGGTGTACTGGCTGCTGTGGCCGTTCCCATTTATCGTGGTGGCATTGAGCGTGCGATTCGTGCTGAAGGCGAAGCTGCACTTGGGTCTATCAGAACCCAGGTACGCGCCTACTATGGTGAACATGGGGAATATCCAGTTGAAGCCTTGAGTAAGATCATGACCCAGAGCTGGCATGATATTAAACCCGGTGAGCTCGATGGAAAAAATTTTACTGAAATGTCCTATTATTATCAGGGGGATGGAACAACCTACCTCATCGGTGTCCACCGTGGTGATGTCATGGCACTACACCGTTCTCTGAATCAGGATGGTGTATTTGAAGATTGGGATGTAAAAGTAGACGAACCCTAGTTTTAATCCGCAGCTTATTCCCCATTTATCGCTGCGCACCACCTTTTAATCCTTTAAAATACTGTCAACGATCTTTCCAGGAAGGACACCTCTGATGCGATCACTCCCCATTGCTTTATTTAAAAGGGCTACCCTGTCAGGTGTCCAGAAGGTGTGCAGGACTTTCTCATCGATATGGGATTTGATCTTGGACAGGATCCTGTCTCTGAAATTTTGACGAATAATTCCCTGCTCATCAAGAAATTGGCGGTGAGCTTCAAGCGCATCAGTCAGATCAGAGATGCCTTCATCTTTTAGCGCGCTTGTTTTGATCACCTGGGGTAACCAGAATCCCTTCTCGGGATGCCTCATTTCCAGCATGGATTGGATCTGAGCGAATGCTTGATTGGCTCCCTGTCGGTCGGCTTTATTGATGATGAACAGATCTGCTATTTCCATAAGGCCAGCCTTCATGGCCTGAATGTCGTCTCCAGATTCCGGGACGAGTACGACCAATGTGGTATCTGCTGCTTTGGCCACATCCAACTCCACCTGTCCCACACCGACAGTTTCATAAATAATGATATCAAACCCAGCTGCATCAAAAATATCTGCTGCATCCTGTGCCCTGAGAGCCAGTCCGCCATGACTACCACGCGTAGCCATGGATCTGATAAAGACACCCTTATCCGCATAGTGTCGACCCATGCGGACGCGGTCTCCAAGAATGGCACCCCCGGTAAAAGGACTCGTTGGATCCACCGAGATTACGGCGATGCGCTTGTCCAGATCTCGCCAATAACTGATAATCTTATCCACCAGCGAGCTTTTACCTGCTCCGGGCGGGCCGGTCACACCAATACGATAGGCACGACCAAGATGCTTAAAGAATGCATCCGTGATTTCCATATCAAGATTATCGGAGTTTTCAACAAATGAAAGCGCCCGGGATATGGCCAGGCGCTTGGAATCGAGTATTCCGTCTAAATCAATTTTCATGATGATCTGATCAGAATTTTAGCTGATATATTTCCTTAAATTTGCTGTACTTGCGAATGATGACCTTTTGGCCATCACGCGTTAGCCAATTTTTCTCTTCAAGTTTTTTCATCATTCTGGAAACGGTTTCTCGTGTGGTCCCGGCCATATTGGCAATATCCTGCTGCATGGGCATATTCCCCAGGGTGACATCCCCCATCTTATAGGTACCGTTTTCTTCAGCGAGCCCAATCAGAATTGAGGCAATTTTGCCCTCTGCATCACTCAGCGTTAAATATTCGAGATGCATATCCGTTTTTCTCAGGCGCAATGCCAATTCCATGAGGAGGGCTGTGGCAACAGAAGGATGATGTTCCAGAAGATCCAGGAACTCCCGTCTGTTGATAGTTTGAATCTTACAGGCGGTTAATGTGATCACATTCGCAGATCTGGTTTCACCATCTAGGATGGCAAGCTCTCCAAAGAAATCACCCTCCCGCAAAAAAGCCAGGACAGCTTCACGTCCATCTTCGGCCAAGCGGGTCACCTTAACAGATCCAGATTCAATGACGAAAAAATTGTTGCCGGATTGTTCCTGATGCAGGATGTGTTGATCTTTGTCATAGGTCTTTTCCTGACACACCTCAGCCAGATGCTCGAGAACGTCATCGTTCAGGTCCGAAAAAAGCGGAACCAACCTTAAGGTATCTTTTATTTCATCCAAGCGATCGCTCATCCTGCTCTCCTCCTGAGTAACGACATTGATAAATCTTTTTAGTATGAGAAAGTTTCCATATACTTAACCATACCAGTTCATGTCCAAACAATTTGATAAAGTAGAAACAATTGGGGCAAAGCAAAAACAGAAATTTTAAAATATTAAAATATTTGGAAGGGTGTATACTGGGCTCAGGCAGGTGCAAATGCTTGATTTTTATTTCCACTTAAAGCGTTGACACAGGTGTGGTGCGCATCTATATTCGCGGGCATTTTTGAGGAGAAGGAATAAATATGCCTGTAAAAAAGACCATCGCGAAACGTATCAGACAAGCTGAAAAAGCTCGTATACGGAATAAGCATTATAGCTCAATGATGAAAAGCGCTATTAAAAAAGCAATGGAAGCTGATACTGCTGAGACAGCAACCGCTCTCGGACGTTCCGCCATCGTTATTATTGATAAAGTTGCTTCAAATGGAATCATCCATAAAAATAAAGCTGCAAACCAGAAATCACGCGTAGCCAAACATATGGCCACCTTTTCTTAAATCGCTTTTCACATTTGATAGTCTAATTGACTATTTGATCTTAGACCGGTGAATCACCGGTCTTTTTTTTATCCGCCTCCGCAAGCCTATAGTGTCGGGTCATGGATGGGACCCCGCAATATGCGGTGGGAACCCCGAGTATGCCCGGAGGGATCAATCCATATATAAGCGGGACCAAAACTGGGCATTGAGGTTGCCTGTGGGGTCGTCGTTCTCTGAGCATATACTCATCGAAATGTTTAACCGGATTTGTAAAATTTGAGGCTTCGACCAGCCTTCGCTTCACCCGCCAATGGTGGCGGGGCTCAGCCACGGCCTGGCATGGAGCCTCAGACTCCGAATATGAGTTCTAGTATACTTCGTTGGTGAGACAGTGGACAGAACCACCGGCATATCTGAAGCTGGTGAGTGGGGTCACGTAACGCTGGATCCCCATTTCAGCCAATTTTTCTTCAATACCCGGGGTTGAGAACTTGCTACTATTTACCATGATCCCTGGTGCGATCAACGCATTTACAGCATAATCTCCCAATTGATCATCGATCCCAGATGAATCCATGGTCGACACTTCCAGGATCTCAATATCAAGTGCACGCAGCGATTCCATACTCGCAGCACTGAGCATATTCTCTGTGACAATGACGGCAGACATGACATTGTCTACAGTCACCACCGGGGTGAATACAGTATCCAGATGGTATCCTTCTGATTCAATAAGTGTATAGTGGTCTGGTCGAATGATCTCTCTAACAAAATCGTGTCCGACTTGATTCGATCGAGATAGCCCGCCGAAATAGTAGCTGCCATGACTTGTTTCGAGATAATTGATATCGCCACCTTCAAGCAGAGCACCTTCAGGGAGCGTAACAACGGTCTTACCCAGCTTGGATTCAACTAACTTTGTATGAAATTCACCTTCATAAATGCGGTCCTTCGCACTGAACCGGGCTTTGATCCATATTCCCCTGAAGATCATGCCACCGTCTCGGATGAAAACAGCATCGTGGTAGAGACTATCGGGATGGTTTAATTCATCTGGGAATGGCACAATATGAAGGTGGAATCCGGCGGTGAGCAAGGTGTCCACAAAGTTTAGCCACTCATTCCTGAGTAATGTTTGATCTGGAACAATTCCATGTTCCTGGGCATACAGGGTGGCAAAATTCATACTCGCCTCTGTTTCACCATGATGAACCGGGTACCCCTCGTGCCACATACCATTGATCTCGCTGGTGACAGGAGCAAGGCCAAGGAGGATGATCTCGCGATTATGGAGCGTTGCGTACATGGATTCAAGATAGTCTGATAGACATGAGGAGAAAGTAACTTCTTGTGATCCTGTTTATTCAAACAAATTGAAATGCCGGCGATCTAAAGATTGGAGATCATGGAGATTCAGATTTAATTAAGCGCGATGGATATTAGTAAGATATTAAATGAGTGGCCCTTTGATCCCTTCACGGTAAGTGCCCGTATCATACAGGCGAGTGACGGCAGAAAATTGATACAGATGCGTGTCGATCTGGGGCTCATCCAGATGGAATATAAAGGCCGACCCGATGGCTTACAGCCAGAAGGATTCGCATCTTATTTAGATTACTACAGATCTCTCGTGGCAGTCGATAAGGACTTCACCCTGGATCCCCGGCAAACTTTTAATTTGAGACAGGAAGGGATGCAGTATTATCATCGCTACCTGAGTCTCCACCAAATCAAAGACTATCAGGGGGTTATTCGGGACACGCGACATAATCTCGACATTCTGAATGTTATCGCAAATTACGCTGGATCCATTGAAAATTTTACGAGCCAGCAGCATCGACCTTATGTCATGATGATGAATACCAGTGCCAAGACCATGCTGAAACTTGAAGAGAATGAAAAGACAGAAGCCTTGATGATCCTGAAGGCAGGCGTGCGACAGATCAAACATGTCTATGAAAATGTGCTTGATGATCCCCAACCCGACCTTAGTCCTGAAATTTTCCAGCTTCGAGAATTACAACACAGGATTACGGATGATGGTGTTCCAACTGAGCTACCTGTCCAGGAAAAACTTGAGATCGAACTCCAGATGGCACTTCTTTCAGAGAATTATGAAGAAGCAGCAATCATCAGAGATCAAATCGCACGATCTTCTAA
>CAZVSF010000219.1:0-5059 GCA_964630195.1 uncultured Lentisphaeria bacterium | reverse complement strand
TGACATTTCAGGTCGCGTTTTAGCATTGTAAATATTGTTTCATGCAAGTAAACTGCGCCCGTACGACAATATCTTATAGACAACAGCAGTAAAAAACAGGGTGATATTTATGAATTTTCCATGGAATATGTTTCTGGATCTTGGCGTTATTTCAATCGCGTTACTCCTGGCGACCTTGCTCCGCGCGCGATTCAACTTTTTCCAAAAATACCTCATTCCCAATGCGCTGACTGCCGGCTTTATACTGCTCCCCTTTTATAATTTTGTAGCCCCCCTGGTTGGCATGTCGGAGATCGGTCTGGGGGCGATCGTCTACCACCTCTTGAGCATCTCATTCATCGCAATGAGTTTACGCAAACCGGCCTATACCAAGCGAAAGGGTGACAAGAGTGTCTTTGGAACATCGATTTCCATTATTTCTCAATATTCGCTTCAATCCCTGATTGGCCTCATGCTAACCTTTTTCTTTATGAGTACATTTATCAAGTCTTTGTATCCAACCTTTGGGTTCTTTTTACCCCTGGGCTTTGCCCTGGGACCCGGTCAGGCCTATGCCATTGGAGAGGGGTGGGTCGCCCTGGGGTTTGATGGCGCACCTGATGTGGGGCTTACTTTTGCAGCCGTGGGCTATATGTGGGCCTGTTTTGGGGGCGTCATACTCATCAATATGGGTATCAAACGCGGCTGGCTGGGTACGGAACAGATCGAGAAGATCAGTGCCCGACGTTTTCGCTCTGGTGTCATGGGACGAGACGAAAAGCTTCAGGTTGGATCCAGGTTAACCACAGAATCCGAAGCAATTGATTCTGCCAGCTACAACATGGCCGTGGTTCTTGTGGTCTATCTGTTTACCTACTTAATGCTGGAAGGTCTGGGCGAATTATTATCCCTCGCTGGTAATCTGGGAAATGATCTGGCGACCAACCTGTGGGGCATCAGCTTTGTTTTTGCGGCCATGGTGGCGCTCCTTATGAAGACGCTGATGATCAAACTCAAAGTGGAACACACGTTGGACAATGGAGCGCTTACACGTATCGCTGGAAACAGTGTTGATATCATGGTTGCCGCAGCTGTTGGGGCGATCTCTCTTACTGTGGTGGTTCAATACTGGTTACCCATTCTGGTCATCTCTGTCATTGGCGGAATCGTCACATTTTTTACGGTGATATGGATCAGTTCGCGAATATTCAAAGACTATCAATTTCATCGCGCATTGATCATCTATGGCGCCTGTACAGGCACCATGCCCACCGGCCTGGCCTTGCTGCGTGTCGTGGACCCCGATTTTGAAACCCCTGTGGCAACGGACTATATGTATTCGGCGGCTTTCACCTTCTTTCTCATGATCCCCTTTATTTTGTCCATCAATCTGCCAGCTTATAGCACGACCAAAGACAATCCGCTCTACTTCTGGGCTGCGGTTGGTGTTGCCCTGGCCTATGCTATTTTTGTATTGATCTCCCATAGAGCCATCGGCGGCAAGCAGGCCTTTGCTAAATTCAAAACCCTGTGGTATGAGGAATAGAAACTAGAAGGTGGACCACTCGTCAAGAGGGCCGGAAAAACCAAAGCCCAATGAGAAGAACAGATTGTCTGGATCGGCACTATCCAGGTGCAGGCCGAATTGGGGGGTAAACACATAATCATTGCTTTTCATGGTAAAATGACGACCCAGTAATAGATCTTTTGTTTTTAAGACATTGGTGCTGGAGCGGACATAGTTGTACTGACCCACCACAAAAAGCTTGTCTCCACCCACAATAATAGAGGGGTGATACCCCAGATATGAGGTCACGTTGACATTGGTCCAGTAAGACATGCCAAAATCCACGGCAACCTTCATCGGTTTCTTTACCATGAGCCACTTCGCATCGGTCAACACAGCCCCATTGGCCCAGGGACGGCCCACGATCTTGATGCCCACCTCTGTATGGTTTGGGAAACCCCGCCTGAACAGCAGGCTGGCATCAGCCAGAAAGGCGGTTTCGTTGCCTCCGCTGGAATCCTTGAACGCGATGATATTGCTCATCCAGCTTACCCCGACCCCCAGTGTTTCTGCTCCTTCGGGTAGAACATCAGGACCTTGAAAGGTTCCCAGCGGATAACACGAAACGATCAGAAGTACCGATAGCGCAAGAAGCAGATATTTTTTTAACATTTTGTCCCCGATTTAGATGGAGAAAGTTATTTTTTACAAGTTTCAAGTGAAACGGAAAAATCCAGAGAAGTGAACAAATTATACAGGAATGAGGGATGGCAATGATTGGTATCCAGTTTTCAAAACATGGCTCCAGCGAGGTCTTGAATGTTTCATCCTTGGAAAAACCGACGCCCAAAGAAAACCAGGTTTTGATAGAAATTAAAGCAGCCAGTCTGAATCACCTTGATCTGTGGTTACGACGTGGATTACCCGGTCTGGATATTCCCCTGCCCCATATCCCCGGTAGCGATGCCGCCGGTGTCATCACCGAGCTTGGTCCTGAAGTGAAGGATTGGACAGTGGGTGATGAGGTGCTCATTCAGCCAGGCACCTTTTGCGGTGAATGTGACGCCTGTCGAAGAGGTCGGGAGGACATGTGTAGCTCCTATGGGATTTTAGGTGAAACTGAAGGGGGTGTTCAACGACAATTCATTTGCCTGACACCGGCCAATATTGGCCCAAAGCCCAAGAACCTCAGTTTTGTTGAGGCCGCAGCACTCCCTCTGGCCGCCCTTACCGCCTGGAACATGCTGAAAAACAGAGCAGAACTCAAAGCGGAGGAAACCTTGCTCGTCCTGGGTGCAGGCTCAGGTGTGGGGAGCATGGCGGTACAAATAGGTCGCTATATGGGGGCTCGGGTCATTGCGACGGCTGGTTCCGAGGACAAACAGAAGCTGGCTTTCTCCCTGGGAGCCGATGAGGTTTTGAACCACAGGCAGTCCGGATTCTCAAAACAGGTGAAAGCCTTGACCCGCGGTCACGGTGCTGATGTTGTCTTTGAGCATGTGGGAGAAAGCACCTGGATGGATTCCGTCAAGTCCCTGGCAAAAGGCGGAAGACTCGTCACCTGTGGCGCAACAACAGGTGTACATGGAGAGATCAATCTCAGGCATTTATTCTATAAGCGACAATCTATTCTTGGATCCACCATGGGGTCGGTCTCGGACTTTTATGAATGTCTACATCTGGCAGAACAAAAAGCCCTGATACCGGTCATTGATCAAGTCTTCGCTTTTAAGGATATCCGCAAGGCTCACGATCATCTTGAGCTTGACCATGCCTTTGGCAAGGTGGTTCTGGAGGGGTGGGATTAATGTCGGCTCCTGGAACAGGTCGTTACTTTTCACACGCTTGATCGTCCCTTGTCTGGCCGGAATTTTACAAGGCCAAAATCTGGATTTGCTCAACACCTACATCACTGTGAAGGACCGTTATGTGAAAGGGGTTTTGGTCTGGTTGTGGAGTGGGTATATAACGTACTGTGGTTTAGCTGCCCATATCTAAGCTATTGGACAATTCGTGCATTTTTATAATCTTCATCATTTTTAAGTACCATTTCCCCCTTGGATGGTTAGCTACAAACGCTTGTTATGTTTGCGCTAGCTTAAGAACGAATCAATCGCTCCTGCAAAAGGTCATATAATGATCGTCTACCATCTAGGATACAATGGATGTAGATCTCATTTTCTCTGATTTGGTACATTATCCTGTATGGTTTAAAATGTACTTCCAGGTAATCAAAGATCCCTATCCGCTCTAACTCGGGAGGCACATGTCCTCTTGCTGGCAACGTTGAAAGGCTCAGGCATTTATCCTGTATTGAATCAAAGACGTAAGAGGCACTCTCCCCGGAGTCATTTCTGGCGATGTATGAGTAGATGTCAAAGAGGTCCTTTTCAGCATCCTCGACGAGATAGACTTCCAATCTCTTCCCCATAAGCTCTCGCTATCCCAGTTTGGATTTTATATCAGCAAATGCCTGCTTGGCAGGTTTAACCTTTTTCTTGCCCAGATTTGCTGAACTTTGAGCCAGAATCTTTAAGAGAGCAAGACTCTCCTGATTTTGCTCATAAACTTCAATATCTTGCAACACCGCTTTTGCTTCACCATTCAGAGTGATGATCATCGTCTCATGGTTTGAGTTCACATCTCGCACAACTTCTGAAGCATGAGTCTTCAGATAGCTGATAGGTTTTATCGCTTTGCTGTATTTCATAGGACCTCCAAATTTGACTGCGCCTAGAATATGGTCCTTATTTTAGTCTATTGCAAGAGAGCTTAACGCCAAACATAAGGTCTTAGGCTTGAGCTACTTCCTGAGAACCAGTCAAAACAACTAATAACTTTGTGTTCGTCCAGTTGATAAATGAATCCCCCCAGATTGTTGGTGAGTCCGCTCGAACCCCGCTAAGCGGGAGAAGTATACTTGGTCGTAATTCCGCAGGAACGAAAACAGGTTTATCTGTCGAAGCTCTCCGAGCATAGACAGGCTTTTTCTGGGCAGCAGTTTGTAATCAGAAATAACTGTGAATTTGGCTCAGATCTTCTGCTTCTTTTGTTTTTGCCCTGTAAAGATCCCAACGCTGTTGAAGATTCATCCAGAAGTCGGGTGTGTTCCCAAAGAACTTAGACAGACGCAATGCAGTACTGGGAGTTATTCCTCTCTTACCGTTGACAAGCTCGTTGATCCTCTGGAAGGGAACATGTATAGCAACTGAAAGATACTTTTGGGATACACCCATTGGTTTCAAAAACTCTTCTAGCAACATTTCACCTGGGTGTGTTGGCATTCTATGTGTCGGAATTTTGACCATAATTTTCTCCTTTAGTGGTAATCTGTTACCTCTACATCAATTGGGCCTGATTCGGTCCAACTAAAACAAATCCTATACTGTTTGTTGATACGAATGCTATACTGACCCTCCCTATCATGCGAAAGTGCTTCAAAATGATTTCCAGGAGGAATGCGTAGCTCTGTCAAATTTACTACAGAATCAAGCTGGTCAAGTTTTCTTGTCGATACCTTCCAAAGTTTCACTGGAAGTCGTCTCCTTGCCATTTTGGAATCAACACCATTAA
>CAZVSF010000218.1:0-5064 GCA_964630195.1 uncultured Lentisphaeria bacterium | reverse complement strand
CCGCAATGGAATACAGCCTCATTGCGTCTGTGAGATCTCCCGTGGTAAGGTTAATAACTTTCTTTCCATGTAACTGTATCATCTACAACTTAATATTCCGTGTAGTATTTGGACTTCGTTTTGTATCGTAAACTCATCCATATCAAGCTGCCTTATGATCTTCGTATTCCTCAGTTCGGAAATTTGTCTTAAGCTTCCTTCAGATTCGCAGTCACCCACGACACCCTTGCTCTCGACTAGTGGTTGGATACTACATTCCTCCACAGTGGACTTGCACCACCGAGTTATTAACCATGCACGGCACACCAATAAAAAAAGGGCGAGTAAAATCTCGCCCTTTTTTGAAACAATATATCGCTCCTATTTTATGAGCAGCATATTTTTGGCACTCACCTCTCCGTTGAAGGAAAGTTGATAGATATAAAGACCTGAGCTCAGATCTGAACCGTTGAATTGTGCAGTATGATTACCAGCACGTAATTCATCGTTCAGTAGTGTAGCTACTTCCCTACCGTTTACATCAAAAACAGTCAATTCAACCAAACCATCCTGATGAAGCTCGAAAGGTATACTGGTTGAAGGATTGAATGGATTGGGGTAGTTTTGTTTCAGATTAAAGGCATTTGGAAGTGTTATCACAGGATCCACACCATCTGGGACCTGGTTCCAAATTGTGATACAATTATATCCGAAATCAGCAAGATACATGGTAGTACCGTCAGCTGACCAGGCAGCACCACGACCATTAAAGGTACCACCGGCGTTCAAATCACCACCAGCAGCACCTAATGAGCCAACTTCTGTTCCATCAGTCTCATAGATCCACCATCTGCCACCATGATCTTCATCACTGGTGAAGTCTATCTGAGTATTTGCAGCGTACAGGCGGTTATCTGGACCAAGGGTTACATCCTCTGCCCATAGATAGTCAACATGTTGCGTGATACTTGTGTCACTAACCGTAACGATGGTAGTATCTGTTCCAATGATAGTGGTGTCCTGAAGGACAGTGATGGTTGTGTCCATGACACCTTCTGGTTCCCAGTTTCCGATTACCGGTGTGGTTACATCTGGTTCGTGGGGTAAAATTCCAGGTGCATCACTATGATACTTGAAGATACCAGCACCGTTCCAGACACTTCCAAAATACAAATCAGTTCCATCAGCAGAAACTGCTATGGCACGATTGATTTTTGGGAAGGCGGTTACAACATCGGTCTGATAAACAAGATCAGAATTCAACATCTTGATAGGATGACCGGAGCTAACACGACCGAGATATATATTGCCAGCTGCATCTACAGCTGGTTTTGTCAATGATGCTCCATCAGGATGCTCATATTTTGCCATTCCAGTTCCATCAGTGGCATTGATTTTATACAAGTTACCATTACTGAGAGAGAACAAAATATTTCCATCTGCAGCCTTAGTCATACCTCGACAAGAGCTAGTTAATGTATCCGTCACTCCACCTACCGTGACAATCTCTACGGGTGAAAATGAGAGGGGTACACCAGCTGCCGTTACAGCATGGATACCGATGGCGTCCACAGTATCAGTTGCCGTGGGATAATAGCTCCCTGTGGTCACACCATACATGGTGTACCAAATATTTCCAGCATCGTCAACGACAACACTGTGAATACCCCAGGAGTTGGAAACTTCCAAATCCGGGTAGGTTACCAGAACGTCGTCAAATTCCCAACCACCTAGCAGTGAACTGCTCAGTGTCAGAACAACGACAAGTATTGGTAGCATTTTCTTCATGTCAATTCTCCTTCTTTTTGTGTCTTTTTTAAGGTGTAAACATAATTCATGGGAGTTCACATTCCTTGCCTTTTATCACATTTTAGTTAAATGTTTAATTAATCCCTGCCATAATAAACAGCTCCTGCCTGTCTCATATCCAGCTGTAAAACCCGTTGGGTCACTTCAGCCCTTGCCAGCCTAACTATGTAAAGATAGTCTCCATTCCCCCACGATAGAGCACCAATAGGTGAAGAGAGTATAGGTTCGTTGAAAGGTGAGAGTTGACCGTGTTCCAAGATGATGAGAGGTGGATCATTCACATTCCCTAGAAAAATGGAACCTGAAGCGGAAATGGCCATGGATGTCACCGTGAGTGAACCGTCAACATCAATATCAGCAAGATCAGCGACCAAGTTCATCCCAGCTAAAGAATCACCTATAATTTCACTGGACCATAGCCCCTTCTGAACGATGGCACCCAGTGTATCCAGACGGTCTCCCACTACATAGAGGTCACCATCGTATACACGCATGGCTCTCACATTTATTCCAGTATATGTCGTATCAACAGTGAAGGTTTTTGTATCAATATCAAAGGGATATATGGAACCTGATACACCGGCCATAAATATTGACCCCGTCACGTTAAAGTCAAAATCCAACAGGGCTTCCGGCATGGCCTTATACCAAAGCGCTTCAGTTACATCAGGAGGCGTGATGCGGGAGATCGCAGAGGATATAATGAAATAATTATTGCCTGTAGGTCCCATCTTCATTTTACCAATACCGGTCAGCAATGTGGAGTTATACAGAGTCTTAACACTATCCGGTTTAATGATGAATATTTCCTTACCCCCATTAACAAAAACATTGCCTGAATTGTCGCAGGAAGCAGTCGAGATATAGGGATCACTGTCTATGAACCCACCTACTTCCTTGACTGCTGAGACAATAGGGAAGGATGGCGCATAGTCGCCAAAATAGAAAGCGCCCCTCACAGCAACACGGATCTGAACATCATCTCCAGTTACATTTGGGACTTGAACCCTTAATGAGGTCGTGCTGGCTGAAAGGATGGTTCCAGGGATTCCATCAAAAAAGACAGTGTTATTATCGACAATAGCAGAGAAGTTTTCTCCAGTGATGATGACAACTCCTATACCGGCAAAAGGAATATTGCCGCTACTATAGTTACTATCTGGTACCACGGTACTAATAATTGGATCAGGGTTACCGACTACATCTGGATCGTATATGCTTTTGGGATCCTCTTCACAGGCTATCAGTATGAAGAAGGTAGCACTCAATATGACAAGTGACTTGATAATTCTTTTAAATAATTTCATGTGGCTTTGTCCTGTATTTTGCATGATACGTTACCTCCGATGACTAACGTACAACTATAAATTTTTTGAAGACTGATTGACCATCTGGTGTCTCAAAATGGGCAATATAGATTCCACTCACCACAACCTGCCGCTGATCAGTATTCAACCACCAATAAGCGGTTCCACTACCATTGTTATGATTCATGGTCTTTATAAGATCCCCCCGTTCAGTATAAATCCGGATGGTGCATTGGCCTGGAACATCAAAAAATGCGAGTTTATCAGGACTCCCCACAAAGGATTCCTTCCGGATGTTAAATGGGTTGGGTACCACGCGTATATCATTCAGAGAACCTGGCCTTCGCTGTAAGGTAGCACCTTCTGTGGTTCTGGTGTAAAAACGACTGCTATGAAGTGAACCTGATGGGTTGATATTGGTAATATTTTCAGTGCCATCATCGTAGGCAACCAGATAATAATAGTACTCCTGCCCTCTCACTGGTGAGATATCATCATAATAGTAGGTCAATGCTTGATCAGTACCATACCCACAGGCGAATATCTCTTCATATGTGGTATCAGGTTTACCAATAGCACGATACAAGCGGTATCCACCAAAATCAGGATTTGATTCAGAAGGGCTGGCCAGCCAACTGGTAAATATCCTATCCCCACCTGATTCCACCGAAAAACTGCTGGGGGGCAAGGGAGGTTGAGGAATCTGAAAATTGGCCTCCCAGTTTCGTTTTGCCCTGCCGAAGGTCAGCATGATCGAATCCTTGCCTGTTTCAACCCAACTATTTTTATAATGGTTTAAATCACTGGTTTCGCTACCATCAGGTAATACAAATGGTCCATTATCCCCTGGCGTATCATAAGCCTGTTTCCACCTCTCACCAATTAGCTCACACATCTGGCGGCTCAATCCATTAATACCTTCTGCCTCTACGACGGTTATGCTCTCACCTGGAGCAAGGTCGTAGGGCCCATAGGTCATCATGACATTGGTGCCTCCCCCATCATTATGCACCTTATAGGCGTCATCAAAGAAAGACCCGAAGGCTTCATCCATCCGGGACTGCCCTCCCATATTTTGGCCAAAGGGTATACCACTTAACATCTCATAGAGACTTTTCATCTCTGGAGCATCTTCAACCCGCTGATCACCAACACTTGGATAGGTGTCCCCGGCATGCCATCCTAAAAATACAGGTTGATATATCCAGTCCTGGCTGTTAGTCGCTGATTGATCGACATGGATTACAACTGAACCCACATGGTGAGGTGAAGTCAAACGACCTGTGGCCGACATATCCGGTCCACCAAGATTATCAAAGGCGTTATTTTCTCCCTGACCAGCCCATGAAAAACCGGCCCTTAACCAATCCACAATAGGATTAGATGGAGTTATTTCTTCGGTATAGTGCTGTGGATAATACTCACCTCGGCGGGTGACCCAGGAGTGTTTTCCCCAACTCTGGCCATCACCAATTGTCCAACCAGCTTCACGACCACCAGAATAGCGAGTTCCCCACCCAAATCGAACCCCATGTAAGCTATCGTTCAATTCTATTACATCGTCCCCGTTTGTATTCCCCGTATTTGTAAAAGTGAATTCCTTGATAAAATAGTTGTCATGGTACTGCTGACTGAAGGCATAGATAGTTCGCGTCATGGTCAAACCCATTGAAGAATTCACAACATTGGTAATCACCCGATCAGCAACCAGGTTAGGATCGATTTCATCGATTTCGCCAGCATAGATGACCCGTAGATCATTCCCGTCTACAAACACCTCTGGGGGGCTGAATTTGGCGGTTTGTTTCAACTCCATGGGGAATAATCCAATATCTGCTGCCGCTGCAGTATAATAGATGCCATAGTAGGGCCAAAAAACCCCTCTGGGATCACGAAAATCCTGAACTGCAGCCCAGGCTCGTTTGATGACAGCATTGTGCTGATAGGGATAATCAGCGGGCCAGATGAG
>CAZVSF010000217.1:0-5073 GCA_964630195.1 uncultured Lentisphaeria bacterium | reverse complement strand
GGCCACACCTTCCTCGGCAGTATCATCCATTTCCCGAGTTCTGATCTGTACTTCTACAGGGAATGCATCGGGACCCACCACAGTTGTTTGAATACTCTGATATCCGTTGGCCTTTGGTTGGGCTATAAAGTCTTTGAAACGTTCCTGTATGGGTGTGTAGAAAGCATGGATCAGACCCAGAGCGCTGTAACATTCCTCAACTCTGTCTACGATGATACGAACCGCATAGATATCGTATACATCTTCAAAGGGACGATTCTGATCCTGCATTTTTCGAAATATTGAATAATGGGTTTTGAATCTACTTTTGTAAACAGCTTCGTACCCGGCTTCTTCCATTTTCTCTTTGACAGGCGCAAGAAACTTCTGAACGTATTTCTCAAAAAAGGCCTGTCTCTTAGGAATAAGCTTATCCAGATCCTGTGCCGCTTTTGGTTCCAGGATAGTAAAGATCAGGTCTTCCATTTCAGACTTGATTCGGTACATCCCCAGACGATGCGCCAGGGGTGCATAGACATCGCGAGTTTCCCGGGCAATCCGTCTCTGTTTTACTGCAGGCAAATGCTGGAGTGTCCGCATATTGTGAAGTCTATCCGCAAATTTAATGATGATCACTCGAATGTCGTCGGCAACGGATAGAAGCATTTTTCTAAAATTGACTGCCTGCTTGTCTTCCTCGCTGCGGAATTTCATATCAGAAAGTTTGGTTACCCCGTCAACGAGACGCGCGACTTCTTCTGAAAATTCCTGTTCCACATCTTTGTGGGTATAGCCGGTATCTTCGATCACATCATGAAGCAATGCGGCTGAAATTGTTACCGGGTCCAACTGCATCTCAGCAAGAATGGTGGCAACCTCTACACAATGTGTAAAATAGGGTTCACCTGATTTTCGCAACTGACCCTGATGCGCTTTTTTCCCAAAATTATAAGCGCGCCAGACAAAATCCTCGCCATTGGGACCGACAGATTTGTGTCCTCCCATAAGCGTGAGTATCTGCTCAAAATCAGCAGGATACTTATCCCCTTCCGTATTGCGGATTCTGTCCAGTATTTTAGCCATTAGAAGGGTTCAGAACCTCCATCGCTGGGTGGTGCTGAAGGAGCATAGGCTGATTGGTTTTCAAATGATGCAAATTTATCTATAAAGGTCAAACGCACAGTTCCCGTGGGACCATTACGTTGTTTGGCTACGATCAGTTCGGCAACGCCTTCCTGAGTGTTGCCATTATCGTCAAGCACCCCATATTTCTCAGGCCGATAGATAAACATAACCACATCTGCATCCTGCTCAATGGATCCCGATTCTCGCAAATCAGAAAGAATGGGGCGTCGATCCCCCCCTCTGGTCTCCACCGCTCTGGAGAGCTGGGAAAGTGCCACAATGGGTAGATCCAATTCTTTGGCCAGCATTTTAAAGGATCGTGAGATCTGACTGATCTCCTGCTGTCTCGATTCAACGCGACCAGTACCCTGGAGCAGTTGCATATAGTCAACGATGATCATATCAATGCCCTTGTCCGCCTTGAGTCGACGGGCTTTGGCTCGCAATTCGGTGATATTCAGGGAGGCAGAATCGTCCAGGAATATTTCAGCTTCGGCCAGATTGCCAGCGGCCGTACTTAATCTTGGCCACAAATTGGATGGGAGGCGGCCAGTCCTCACGAGGTGGGCATCAACTTTGGCTTCGCTGCACAAAAGACGCATCGCCAACTGATAGTTGGACATCTCAAGAGAGAAAATGCCGATCTTGGTCCCAAATTTCACAGCAGCGTTACGAGCCAGGGAGAGCGCCAGGGCAGTTTTTCCCATGGAGGGTCGTGCTGCAACAATGATAAGATCTGATTTCTGAAAACCTGATGTAATATCATCAAGTGCATCAAAACCTGTGGCTACACCACGAATGCCGCCAGGATTCTCATGAAATTTATCAGCCTGAGCAAAGGCTTCATCCAGTGCGCTGCGAATTCGGATAAAATCTGCGGTCTTGAAGCGCTTTTCTGAGAGTTCGAATATCTTACTCTCTGCTTTCTCCAGCAGATCATCGACCCTTTCGCGGGTTTCATAGGCTTCAGTAGAAAGTTCGGCCGATAACTGGATCAATGCACGGAGTGCAGAACTTTCCATGACCAATTTAGCATAATAGCGGGCATTGGCAGTAGATGGGATCTTTTCTGTAAGTTCTGTAATGTAATAGGCACCGCCTGCCGCCTGCAGATCTCCATTTCTTTTCAATTCATCAACAACTGAGATCTGATCAACCGGCTCACCGCGAGCATCCAGATTTATGATAGCGTTGAATATCTTTCTGTGTGCCGGACGGTAAAAGCTTTCAGCTTCCAGGAATTCCATGGCGGATGAAAGTGCCATACGATCCAACATCATCGATCCAATAACGCTTTGTTCTGCCTCTTCATTGTGGGGTGGTAATCTCAGATTTTGACTGGTTTCACTCAAATCTATTCACCTCTCTTTTCAAGGTACATCTCACGGATCTTTTTAAAATCTTCCCATGCCGGTCGTTTCCAATTCGGATTTCTAAGCAAAGCAGCAGGATGATAGGTGACCACCATATCGGTCCCGTGGTAATCAAAGACCTGTCCCCGCATTGCTGTCAAAGAATCTTTGGTTCTGAGTAGGGTCGTCGCTGATATACGTCCCAGGGCGACCAGCAACTTGGGTTTTATAAGCTCGATCTGCCTGAGGAGGTAAGGCTCACAGGATTCGATCTCTGCCTTATTTGGATCGCGATTATTCGGCGGCCGACATTTGAGCACGTTGGCGATATAAACATCTTCCCTGGTCAGATCGATGGCCTTGAGTATATCCGTAAGCAGTTTGCCTGCCCGTCCCACAAAGGGAACACCCTCAAGATCTTCCTTCTCTCCGGGAGCTTCACCTACAAACATGAGATCTGCATCAGGATTTCCCACGCCAAAGACAAATTTTGTACGTGTGTTGCCCAGGGAGCAATTCATACAATCTTTGATCTCATGATTGAATTCACTGAGAGTTGTTGTTTCACTACTCAAGGACATTTTCTCCATTTCAATATCCTGCTGGATCTCAGGCATATACAGGGGACCGCCAAAAATCTCCAGCTCTTCTTTGACAAAGGCTTTTATCTTGTCAGATCTGGTCATTTCCGCATCAATTATCTGGTTTAGTTGTTTTCTTCTGCTGCCTCTTCTTCAGCAGGGCTATCATCAAACATAGCCTGCTTTTCCCACTTTAGTTCTCCGGAGAGGAATTCGGTCAAGCCTACAGTGGTCGGTTTTACGACATTGTCATAGGCTTCCCTATCGATCTCTGTGTCGACATCATAGGTACCTGTCATCTCCTCTTCACCACCGATCTCTTCGAGGTTTTCTTCTTCACGACGACGTTCCTCTTCAATCACATAGCGATCACCGATGATCTGTCTGGCGCGCTTTGCAATCACGGTAACTGCTTCAAAAATATCTTCAGTATGCTCTTCGATCTTTCTGAACGGTACTGTCTCTAAACCCATCTATATACTCCTTTGTTGTTGATATATCTTTTTATCTAAAATTTCTGTAAACGCGTTAACTGCCTCGTCCAGGTCAGAGTTAACGATCGTGTAATCAAACTGTTTCCCTAATTCCATCTCTTCAGGCATACGTTCCAGCCGAATTCTGATTTGCTCCGGGCTATCCGTTGCTCTCTTTATCAGTCTTTCCTCCAGGGCTTCAACTGAAGGGGGCTCTATAAATATTGAGATACTATTTTCGGGGTAGGCCTTTTTAAGATTAATCCCACCTTTTATGTCAATATCGATGAGTAGGTGTTTACCCTGCTCAAAGGCTTCCTCAATTGACGATCGCAAGGTTCCGTAAAAATGTCCATTCTTTGAATATACTTCCTGCCATTCGGCCAATTCACCGCGGTTGATCCGCTCAAGGAAATCAGATTTGGATATAAAATAGTAATGCTTTCCTTCGATCTCGTAAGCCCGTCGGGGGCGGGTGGTTACGGACACTGAGAACTGGATCTCGGGAAATTTCTCCATGATTGCATTTTCAACTGTTCCTTTCCCCGTGCCTGAAGGTCCAGCCACAATGATCAATTTTCCTGGTTGGGCTGTCATTGAATATTTTGCACCTGTTCTCTTATGCGTTCGATCTCATTCTTTAATTCTACCACTGCATGTCCAATGGGCGTGGAGTTGGCTTTACTGCCAATCGTATTTGCTTCACGATTCATTTCCTGAAGTAGGAAATTCAAACGCTTGCCTGCATCCCCATTGTCTTTCATCAATTCATGAAAGTGTTGGATATGAGCAGCCAGTCGGGTCAATTCTTCGTTTATATCCAGCTTATCCGTCCAGAGCACAATTTCCTGTTCCAGTCGTTTTTCATCAATTTGGGCGTCACTCTCCAGATTGCTGTCAGATAATTTTTTGCGCATCTTTTCAGCGATGGTTTCCATCCTGCCACCATCTTCGAGCTGTATCCTGGCAATGATCTCAACGATATTTTCCAACTGCTCGTGAATCGCTTTTTCCAGCAGTTCACCCTCACGGATCCGCATTGCCTGCAGTTGCGCTGATGCTTGCTCTATGAGACCCAGAATAGCTGCATTAAATTTCTTCTGATCTTCTGCATCTGTATTATAGGTGATCACATCCGGGAAGCGGAGCAGATCAGCCATGGATAAAGTTTCACTCCCCTTGCCTAAAAGTTGCGCACTATTTTGGGCAATTTCCTGGTAATGCAGCAACAATTCTTCATTCAAGAATGGTTTGCCGATGGATGATTGATCGGTACCAAGATTCATCGTCAACGTAACCCGGCCACGCGTCAGGATCGACTGCAAGTGTGTTTTGGCAGCATCCTCGACTGTTTCATATCCACGGGGCAGACGGAGCACGAATTCAAGAAAGCGACTATTTACCGTCCTGAGTTCAATCACGACCTTCAGATCACCAATTTTTTCTTCAGCCCGACCATAGCCGGTCATACTTATTAGCATAGCTACTCTCCTAAAGCCGCATAGTATAATTTTTGGCTATAGCTATGTCAAAAGATATATTGAAGTTAGCTCAATATTTTTT
>CAZVSF010000216.1:1855-5102 GCA_964630195.1 uncultured Lentisphaeria bacterium | reverse complement strand
ATGGCCGATGGAACACCCCCAAGATCAACTTGATCGAACACCACGTTTACTCCCGGTTGTCCACAGCCAATTGCCAGAACATGGTTGTAATGCGATCAATCTTTTCTGGCGTTAACCTCAAGTTGAATTGATCACGAGCCTCGTCAAACAGATAATCCTCCAGATCCAGTTGTACCTGACGCTCTACCTCGATATTCCGATGCCAATCAACAATCATCTTCTTTTTAATCAAGGCGTACATGGATGAAACCATTTCGCTTAGCCTTTCCTGGTCAAGCACCCCATCCTTTAGCTCCGAGCGAACATTTCTGTAGAATGGATGGAGTTCTTTTTTATCCCGGATGGGCTGCGGGATGTCATCTGCCTTGTACTGGTTCACTCGATCCTGATAATCTTTGGCCAAACCAAACAGCGCTTTCAGATCCTCCTGGCGGGCATCTTTCAATTCCGCCAGCAATTTCCTGATCTTATCACTGAACCGTTTGTAGAACTCCGGGTCCCGGTGATAGTTTTCCTTGATGGTCCGCTCGGTCTGAGCCGCAATGGCTTCTGCCTTGGATCGATCTGATAATCCCTTTTCCGTATCATAAACAAAAGCATTGAACTCACTTGGTTCACTTATCTGCAAGGGCTTGGCCAGCTCTACAACTTCTTCAGCTGTCACGTACTTGTCTAATATCCTGCGAATCTGATCCTGATACTTTGAGAAGTCCACAGTCTCGGCATGCTTGATCTTCTGAATCTTTTTCAGCTCAACAAAGACCTTCAGGTCATCCTGGTAACGACGCAGTTTCTCGGCATCGAATTTCTCGGTGAAGTCATAAAGCATCTGACAAGTGGCAAATTGTTTGATGAAGGCACTGACCAGTTCATAGAATCGTTCTCGGGTCTCAATGTCGTTTTCCAGCACACGTACAAGCTGCTCATTATCATGCTTGTTCTGAACCGCATTAAAAATGCCATGCAATTCCTGATAGACTTTTTCCAGCTCTTCAATCTTTTCTTTTGAGTTGAGCAGGGCTTTCTCAACATCCTCCGGGTCATATTTTGAAAACAGCTCCATGGCATCATACAGGTTGCGGGCATTCTTCGAATAATCGATGACAAAGCCATTGACCTTCACTTCTCGATCCGCTTCTCCTTCAAAAAGACGGTTCACGCGGGCAATGGCTTGTAACAGGTTATGATCTCTTAACTGTTTGGCAAGATAGAGAAAGGTATTGCGTGGGGCATCAAAACCGGTGAGCAATTTATCAACAACGATAAGAATTCGTACACCTTCAGGGTTATCCTTGAAGTCGCTGATTAGACTGCGCTCCCGTTTTTCCAGCGAAGATCCCCATTTGTGTTTTTCCTTCTGCAACCATTCAACAATGACCTTTTTATGCTCCGGTAATTTGTCATCGTCTTCCTTGTCGCTGCTGTCAGAAATAATAACTGCCGTGGGAACATCATCCAGTAGATCAAAGGCCTCTTTGAATCGAATGGCGGCGTATTTGGAGGGAGCAACCACCTGTGCTTTCAGACCGGTCTCCAAATATTGTTGAAAATGGTCACTGATATCCATGGCAATGATCTCGATACGATCGCCGGTTTCCTCCAGGATTTGCGATGAATTGAACTTTTGCTGGAGATCCTTCTTTTGAGCATCGCTAAGGGGTTTTGTGATCCGATCATAGAACAAATCCAGGGGTTTCTGCTTCACCTTTTGTTCAACAAAGCGTGGCTGGTAAATGAGCGGCAGGATCACACCGTCTGATTCGGCCTCAGAGATGGTATAGGCATCAATCATTTTACCAAATTTTCGGACACTGGTCTTCTCGCCCTTCATCAGGGGTGTCCCGGTAAACCCGATCTGGCTGGCTTTGGGTAGAATGAGGTTTAATTCTATGTTAGCCTTACCGGCCTGGGAGCGGTGGGCTTCATCAATCAGGATGAAGACATTGGGGTCGTCATCTACAAAGTCGCGATGGATGCGCGACGCCTCGAATTTGTGTATCAGGGTTGTGAGAACACGTTGATCCTTGTCTTTGATGAGTTTCAATAATTCTTTAGCGCTGCGCGTTCGACGGACTTCCTTTTTTATATTGCAAGCGGCAAAAGTATCGCTGATCTGTTTGTCCAGATCACGGCGGTCCGTGACGACGATGATACGGGGCAGTTCAATCTCGGGGTCATCAATGAGGGTTTTGACCAGCATGACCATGCTGAGACTTTTTCCTGATCCCTGGGTATGCCAGATAAGTCCGCCTTTGCGCTTGCCGCTCTCCTCGAAGTGCTTCAGGCGTTGCATGGCTTTTTTCACGCCAAAATATTGTGGATAGCGGGCGATCTTTTTCACCTTGTTGTCATAGAGGATGAAATTGCGGGTGAGATCCAGCAGGCGCTCCGGTCTGAGCAGGCTGTAAATGCCTCTGTCCTGCTCGGTTACTTCCCGGTCAGGAATCTGGACATAACGCTGACGGGTGAGATCCTGACCGATTTGCTGCAGTGTTTCTCCGGGAACCGCTTTATTGATGATAGCCGAGACTGTTTTGTTGAACTGGTTTTCATCGGCATCTTTTTCGATCCAGTGGGTGTAGTAGCGGCTGGGGGTGAGCATGGTTCCGTATTTGAATTTGCTCACATTGGTCGCGATGAGGAGTTGGGGGAACAGGAAGAATTTAGGGGTCTGGTGCTGGCCCTGGTTACGAATCATCTGGGTGATGGCCTCATCCACTTTGACTGACGCTTTTTTGTTCTCAATGACGGCCAGGGGAAACCCGTTTACAAACAGGACAATATCCGGTCGCCGGTCATGTTCTTCGGAGAGTTCAAATTCGGCACAGACATGATACTGGTTTTGAGTGGGGTCTGTGAAATCAATGAATTTGAGTTGTGGCGACACATAACGACCCTTGATGATCTCGGAGACGGAGCGTCCGGCCACCAGCAGGGAATAGATGTCCTCCGAGGCTGAGAGGGTGCCAACCCCTAAGTCGATATCGGTTTCAGCTTCATAGAGGGCATCTTTGATGCTCTTGTCGGAGATGTTACTACGGTTGATGTTTCTCAATGCGTCGAAGGCGATATCTCTGAGGATATATTGGGAGTTGTTATCTCGAAGATCATGGATGGCTTCACGGGACAAATATTCATAGCCCAGGTTCACCAGCTCCAGGAGGGCTGGGATCTGACTCATGGAGGCTTCATCAAAATCGGGTAAATCAAATCTGTCAATCATCTGCATTGCCTTGTTTTGTGCTAC
>CAZVSF010000216.1:0-1755 GCA_964630195.1 uncultured Lentisphaeria bacterium | reverse complement strand
AACTTTCATAAATCCCATGATCTTTGTTCCACATACTTGATGAAATTGCGCTTGCGTTTGAATTCGGTCTTGATTTGTGATAGCCAGGTGCGAAAATCGCCATCCTTTCCACTGCTGTGCATGAGTTTGTGGATTTTATCCAGATATTCAACAGCATCTTGATAGGCCGGATTGTTGGTTGCCTCAATGAGGGGTTTAACCTGGCGGCGGTAGATTTCTATCGCATCGTTGGGATGTTTTTTCTCTCGGCGTTTTGCCATATCCAGCCAATAGCTTTCGGAGCAACCGCCGTTCTGGGCTGCCGTCCAGGCCTCGTCATCACGTTTTTCCCAGAGCAGGATAGCAACCGAGAGCGAGTCATCAGGGGGCTCCATCCAGTGAAACCGGGGACTGCGTTGACGGGTTGACTGAGTTCCATGATCATGTTTAAAAGCATTCTTCTGTTTTTTCAGGTCCTTCCTTATATGGGCAAATGCCTTTTCACGCCAGGTGTCCCAGAGGCCGAGTTTTGATGCGTATTTTGCCAGATCCTGGTAGTTGTCCAGCGTTGTTCGCGCTTCAAAATTGGCCCAAACCATGGCCATGGCATCATCGAACCGCTTCTCACGTATATAGGCATCTGCCAGGAAACGACGCAGGCGGGAGTCAACGTTATCTGGAAAGGCGGCAATTCCTTTCTCAGCCCATTCCAGAGCCTGTTGGTGTTGATCTGACTCCCACAAACATTCTGCTATTTGAAGGAAATCATATCCGTGTGATAGGTTTCTACTTCGTACGTGAACTTCCAGGTTCAGGTCCCCAGCTTCCCGGGCAATATCAAGCATCATGTGGTCCAGCGTAAACCCTCGCCCATGAGTGGATGTATCGTCCTCTCCCGGACCAATCCTTGGCAGCGCATTCCACTCTTCTTCCACAATCTGGCGGTATCGAGAGCGACCTTTCTTGCCGAAGATGTCTGAGTAACGCGTATAGCACCCGTAGAACATCTCCCATTCAGATGCAATGGACCGCCGGGCGATGCGTTCTGCCAATTTCACGGGATCCGGTTTGGCGAGCAGACAGGCTTCCAGATGAAGCTGGTGCAGATCATCACGGAGTATTCCCATGGATCCATCCGAGTCATCAATCTGGTTGATGTTTTGCTCCCACAGATCCATGGCATATTCGATGAGTTCAATAGCCTGAGGTGCGTGCCTGGATGTGAGCATAGATTGCAATTGATTCAGCACCAGATCAATACCACGGATATAGGCTCCGGTTTCCCTCCATGAAATGAAATCTCGAATGGTCATGGCCTGGTGGAGCAGTTGACGCATGGCCTGGGTATCCGTGCCGGTCTGTGCTGATGCGACAAGCAGTTTGAGCTTGTTGTAAAAATCGTCATCGATGTCTGACTGTTCCATAATAAAGCGCACCAGTTCTGCAGTTTCCTGTTGCAGCAGGTAGTCTTCAATCACCTCGGGGGTGACGGGTTTGCTTTTTTCACCCCGTGTCTTTTTGTCCTGTTTTGCGATATAGGCCAAACCTGTGGCAACCAGGTGTTTACAGAATTCGCCCTCTCTTCCCAGTGGACATGAACAGCTGCCATCAACCTGACCGACGCCCAGATACAGAGTGGTTTTGTAAGGATGTGACCCCTCCACGGTGGCTCTGATGATCCCATCCCGTGCACGTAGGGAAGCAACCAGACCCGACTCAAAATAATCCTCGCCACGCTGGAAATAAGCCGGACCGGCCTCCTCCAAAAGCATCTGG
>CAZVSF010000215.1:0-5108 GCA_964630195.1 uncultured Lentisphaeria bacterium | reverse complement strand
ATAGAAAATAGAGAGAAGAAAGAGGTGAAAGTATGAAATATTTGTGGATGACAGCATTCATTGGTGTCCTGTTGGTATCTTGTGGTAAAGAAAAACCAGCAACAGCCATGAAACATGATACTCATGCTGCAATGGAAATGACCAAAACCACTGCAGATGGAGAGAAAATTATCTACTATACATGTCCCATGGAGTCACATAAACATGTTCACAGTAAAGAGCCAGGCAACTGTCCGGAATGTAATATGACCCTTGTTCCGGCTGTGATTACCACTGTTGACAAGATGGACTTTTATGGTTGTCCCATGGAGATACATAGCCACGTTCGCCAGGATAGCGCTGGAAGATGTCCGGAATGTAAAATGGAACTTAAACCAATGCGTTTGAAAAAGACCTAAGCTACGGACCGGCCAATTATCCGCATACGCGAAGCCGGAGTTTCGCTTCGGCATAGGCAGGAGACCCCGTGCATGCACGGGGATGAATGTAGGAAATATGCTTCGGCAGATATCGCAGTTTACACCGGAGCGGGGACCGCGGGTTGACCCGTGGTTCCCGCTTCATTTGGGCTAGTTTTCATTTTGATTTGCCTGCATCCATGTTAAAATCACATGAAATCAATACTTAAATATGAGTGTGTTCATGCGAGTCTTCGGGGATAGGACAATTGACCACCTCTTCGACTAGAAGGATATTTTAAGATGCAGGATATTTTAGATCTGCTGATGAGCAACAAGATCTACATGGGAATTGCCGTGATCGTTGCCATGGGATTAATGATATTTATCATGAAAAAAGTGTTTAAGCTGTTCATGATCATCATCGTTCTGGTCGTCGCGATCGGTGTATATTTCTACGTTACCGAGGATGATCCCATAAATGCCATGAAAGACAAATTAAATGTCGATGGCAATCTGAAAAAGCTTGATGATGCAACTCAGGAACTTCAACAGGAAGCCATTGATAAAATGATCGATGAGGTGGATAAGAAGCTTAAAAAAACCGGGAAGTAATTAGAACATAATCACTCCCCTTCATTATCGAAGCATGTAAAAGAATCCTACCTAGTCAACTTTTCTGGCCTGGTAGGATTTTTTAATATCATCAAGATCACCTCGAGGAATGGCAGCTATCAGACGCTTGGTATAGTCAGTCTGCGGGTTTTTATAGACGCTGTCAGCATCACCCATTTCCTCAACCTTACCTTCATTCATGACCACCATTCTATCTGACATGAATTTTACAACTGACAGATCGTGGGAAATAAAAATATAGGTGAGCCCAAACTCATCTCGCAGTTCATTCAGCAAATTCAAGACCTGGGCTTGCACTGAAACATCCAGCGCTGAAACACTTTCATCACAGATAACAAATTCGGGTTGAACAGCCAGTGCTCTCGCGATGCAGATTCGTTGTCTTTGGCCACCGGAAAATTCATGGGGGTAACGATTATAGTGGCTGGGGTCTAGCTTCACGCGTTCAAGAAGCTCTTGAACTTTCAGACGACGCTGCTCATCATCACCATGGAGCTGATGCACTTGCATGGGCTCGATAATGGCAGATCCAATTGTAATTCTAGGATTTAGAGAAGAGTACGGATCCTGGAAAATGATTTGAATTCTTCTTCTGATATCCCGAAGTTCATCGCCACCAATATTGGTGATATCATTACCTCTGAAAATAATATTTCCCGCAGTGGGTTCGATGAGTCTCAGGATGGTGCGGCCCAGCGTTGTCTTTCCACAACCAGATTCACCAACCAGACCCAAAGTCTCCCCTGGATATACATCAAAGCTTACATCATCAACGGCTTTTACATGGTCAACAACCTTGCTGAAAAGCCCTTCTCGTACCGGGAAATATGTTTTCAAATTCTCGACTGATAGAATCGGATCCTGCTCATAAAGCGTGGTATGTCGACGGGCGGTTTCCTCAGGTGTGATGATCAGATCCTGAATGGTCTCATCCACCGTCTTTTCGATCTCCAGCATTTCTCCGTCTTCACTTTCAGACATAAAATCCGCCATGGTTGGCAATAGCTTTAGTCGATGATCAAGTGGGGGACGACAGGCGAGCAATCCTTTGGTGTAGGGGTGTTGGGGATTTGAGAAAATATCCCAAACTGACCCTTGCTCGACGATCTTGCCTTTGTACATCACCACGACATGATCGGCGATCTCCGCAATCACTCCCAGATCGTGGGTTATGAAAATAATGCCCATATCATGACTATCTCGAAGTCTGCGCATCAAATCCAGAATGGTGGCCTGAACGGTTACGTCAAGCGCAGTGGTCGGCTCATCAGCGATCAGAATTTGAGGGTTGCAGGACATGGCCATGGCAATCATGACCCGCTGTTTTTGTCCACCCGAAATCTGGTGGGGATAAGCATCAATAATCTTTTCGGGACGGGGGAGTTCGACCTCGTTAAATAATTCAAGTGTTCTGGCTCGAGCCTGTTCCTTGCTCATTTTCTGGTGCAGGATAAGTGCTTCCATGACCTGGTCACCACAAGTAAAGACAGGATTAAGAGAAGTCATGGGTTCCTGAAATATCATGGCAATTTCATTACCGCGGAACTCGCGCATTTCGTTTTCAGGCACTTCCGTCAGGTCCACCAGACCCTTTGATCTTGAATGATATTTTAGACGTCCACCCACTATGCGACCTGGGGGATTTGGGATCAAGCGCATGAGAGACAATGAGGTAACAGATTTTCCTGACCCCGATTCGCCAACGACCCCAACGGTGCGTCCCTTCTCCAGATTGAATGAGACTTTGTCGACGGCTTTAACTGTTCCTTCATCTGTGCTGAAAACAGTTTCCAGGTCTTGTATTTCGGTGAGCATCTTTTCTGACATATATATTTCCGTAATATTCGTGTGTTGGTACGCATCCAAAGCGCGAGTGCCTGAAATATAAATGGAATGCTTCCAGGAAAAAGGGTGAAGGGTATATGAGATTCTAAAGAGATCTTTGTGGATGATCAGGTGAAATGACTTGAAATGCATGATATCAGTGAAAATGCATGCATAATAAAATTGATAAAATGTAAGAAATTTTATAGAAATGTTGAATATTGCTCTCTTATTTTATTATTTATGGATGAAAAACAGCATAAAGTTTGTTAACCAGGGGTTGACAAATTATCTTCCGTTATAGTTACTCAATCGAGTAAGTATTTTTGTAAAAATGTGATCTTTTCAAGTTGTACTTCTATAAACAGCTATCTCGCTTGAGTTGGAGGATACATGGCTCAACAACAAATTCTTCTTAGCAACGAATTAAATAGAACCAACGAGAGTGCGGATGGGGTGGAAAAGTTTCACGCATCAGAATGCTATGCACTTCTTGGACAAATAGGCTTTCTCAGTGAAGACAAGGTGGCACTGCTGTTGGACCAGGGCAAACTTTCGGATCGTCGCAATCGGATGTTGGAGGCTTTGCAGAAGACTATTTATGCAAAAATAGCTGCACTGGAGGGAAATTTTTCCTTTGCCATTGATCTATACGATCAGGTGGCAGGAAAGATCAACGTCCTTAAACAGGGCAGCCAGCAAGAGAGCGCTCTTGCATATTTTTATTATGAGTACGCTGGATACCACCAACAGACAGGTGATCTCAATGCCGCTTATCGATATCTGGAAAAATCCAAAGCTATCACTTCATCAAACAAGATAAAGCAGATGATATCCTTCAGGTTATTAGAGTTGGATGCTCTGGCTCATAAGAAGTTTTCACTCAAGAAATGGCTGCAGAGCATTGCCTATTTCAACAAGTATGAAATGACGGTGATGGAATCTCAGGCACATTATCTATTGGCGTTACAACTGCTCGAACAGGAAAATATGGCGGATGCGACGACGCATCTGGATGAAGCTTATGAGATGGCTGCCGTCTCAGGATTTCAGCATCTGCATTGGAGTATTGATTTCTCAAGGGTGGATATTCTGGTGAATCAAAATCGAAATATGGAGGCGATCCATTATTTGGATGACTTGTTGAATAAGGTCAAAAACTCTCATTTTCTGGCAAAAATACAAACCAAGTTGGGCGAGCTATACACGATACTGAATGATGATGATAAGGCGTTGGAGCATCTAAGAACTGCCATAGAAGTGTGCCAGCAATTCTCGATTGCCTCCGAATTGCCTGAAGCATGTCTGCACCTGGGGAAACTTTATCATCGTAAAATTACCGATATAACCAAGGCATTCTTCTATTACCAGCAGTCCTTTGGGGCCGTCATGTCGCTGGCCAAACAGGGGATACCCATCACTGGGAAAAGACGCATCGTTATCAATGAATATGTCATATTCCTCGAGGAACATTTTCCGGGTGAGGTGGCTGAATCAGCCAATGAGGATCTATTTGCCTTCTCCAAGAATCTTAAATGGGTCAGGATAAAAGATTTATTCCACTATAATCTGTTCCTTTATCATTACCTGAATACGGGAGTGGGTAATAAGACACTGGAAGCATTGGATTTTCCGGCATCATCATTTTATTCTGCCACAGAGCGTCTCAGGAGCAGGGGCATTACTTTCCCTAATTTTAGAAAAAACGATGTAGATATTCCCGCTGAAAATTATGTAGAAGGTCTGCAGCAATATGCCCGGCTTCACAGGGATAAAAACTGGGTGGATATCAATGATTGTTTTGAAAAGGACATGCTCAAGTACCATTATAAATTGAATAATTACAATAAAAAACTATTGGCAAAAAATCTTGGCTTAGCCTATTCGGGAATTGTGAATAGAACAAAATATCTCACCTCTGGAAGTGGTTAGATGTTTGGATCCTTTGCTATTTGCTCCAACTTGTTCTGACAGGTTACACTTCTGTGTCTGCCCATTTATTTGGCCATTTGATTAACGGAAAGTCCTGCTTTTCTATAGGCAGAGATAGTGTATCTTTCTTCCGGGGTGAGCTGATTGTATTTCATATCTTTTTTATCCTTTCTTTCGTCGGAGAACAAAATAGTAGAGATCACGGTTCACCTCATTTTTGTTATGAGAAATTTGTCGCACTTAAATATTGAATTCAGGTGGTCTAATACCAATTACAGTTCCAAGTGGTCCGTAAAAGAGTTGATGTAAAAATCATTG
>CAZVSF010000214.1:0-5140 GCA_964630195.1 uncultured Lentisphaeria bacterium | reverse complement strand
AGTGACTTCAAGAAAAGCTCTCTCATGAAGGGAGAAAAGATGATCTGGAGCAGGGCTAAAAATGAGACCAACCCAATTATAAATAGGAATTTGCTAAAAGGTCGGGGAGCAACAAACCCCATGAGGGTCAGACTAAAAAGCGTGATCCCGATGTGCCAATATGAATTGGAAACGATAAAAAGTGAGAAAAATATGAGGATGGAAGTGTAAAATACAAACCAAATCAACCAGGGGTCGGTGGCTTCTATTGACAGGTTTTTATTTGGATCAGCGCCTAGCAATTCATATCAATCATCAAAAGGACCAGGTAAATCGTAATCCGGCACCTTCATCGATTATCTCGGGCTGTACCACCAATGCGGAACTTTTTCTTTTTAAATAGAGCGCATCCATGGTGCTCACGAGGTGATTGAGGGCAAGTGCACCAAAAGTGTAGGTAAGTCTTTGTCGCCAGATGTAACGATGGGTTTTCAGATCAAAATATTCGCCACGTTGTTTATCGGACTCCCACTTCCAGTAATAACCGCTTTCAGCTGAATAGAGTCGATCCCATTGTCTATTTCGCAGCATTTGTGCATTATACTCATCCATGCTGTTATACTTGGATACGCGATCCAGAAACACATCGGATTTGCTCTGCGGATCGGTGATCTGTCCGTACTCGCTGGCATAGTAGAATAGATCGTTTTCATGCGCGGAGGCAGATGTGCTTGCGATACCGGCGAATATCCACAAGGCTGCTTCAATACCATTAAAGAGATAGCCCCTGGTATGATTGTCATAACTGTGTTGACCCCAGCCAGGGATCAGGGTACTTCTCAAGACCGAAGGGTTTTTCAGTTGAGACTCCCCGGCTTCACCGATTATCGGCAAGATCATCGACAGGGACAGGATCAGGGTTTTTACCAGCATGCTTCGCAATTTATTATGTCCTTATAAAATAGAGAGCTGCACCCAATGAGAATACACTCAGGGTCGTAATAGTGATCAGAATAAGTGCAGGCTCATCTGCAGTGTAATTCCCAATGGGATCAACCGGGAAAGATTCACTTGACAATGATTTGAGTTGGGCTGGAGAGAGTCCGTCTGAAATTTTCCCCTTCCAGGTATACACTTGGTCTAAATAAGAAAAAACCACACTGATTTCTAACTGACGAATGTATCTGGAGTTCCTTAAACTTTTTTTGGGCTCGCGCTGAATCTCGAGTGTGATTGCTGACGAATCGACATCAACTCTATATCCTGTCTCAGGGATTAAAGATCTGAGATTATGATCCAGGCAGCCATCTAGATAAAGTCCTTCATTTGAATCTTCAGAAAAGTGTATGACCATACTATCTGCTGGAAGGGATATAGAATCAGATACTGCTCGTTGGAAATCCTTGAGTAGCTCACGACATAAATCCCGATGGCTTGATTGACCCTGGCCAAAACCCAGCAACAGCATGGGAATCAATAAGTATTTTAAACGGTTCAAAGCCATAATTTTATGTACGTCGTCGATTTTTTTTTTCTGATTTAGCGGGTCTGCTAAAAAGCACTATCATCAGACACATGGATGAGACCAGCAGAATGGCCAGAGCAAAAACATTACCATACCTGCTGTAAAAGGTTCTATCCAGACCAAGAGGAGCGTCGTAGACGATCTCACCCTTTGTCCCGAGAGGAATGCTTTTAGCAATTCTACCCGTTGGCAAGATCATGGCACTCACACCTGTCTGAGCAGCCCGGGCAACACTGATACGATGTTCAATGGCACGAAGTCTCCCTGCGGCGAGATGCTGATAGGGACCGGGAGAAGTCCCCAGCCAGGCGTCATTGGTAATGATGGCCATGAGATCGGCGTCATTGTTTATAAATGTTCCAAAGATATAAGGATCTGCAGATTCATAACATATCACGACACCAATATCTGCCACTTCTTCACGACTACCCATGGGATACACGACAGACTCGTCACCGGGCTGAAAATTGGCCTGGCCAAAGTTCAGACTTTCCAGGATGGGGAAGCTGTCTACCAATGGGATGCGCTCAGCAAAAGGTACCAGACCCTGTTTGCTATAAATGGCTACGGGCATACCCGGTGCATAGAAAAAAGCTGAGTTAAAAAAGATGTACTCACCGTTTTTCTCCTCATGGTGCAGAGCACCTGCCAATACAGATACACCATTATTCTCCACAAATTTTCTGATCTTGCGATCGAATTGTGGATAGTAGGCCAAATGGGCGGGCACAGCACTCTCGGGCCAGATAACAATTTCTGCACTATCCTGGACGGTCTTTGCAGATTGTTGAAGAATATCCTCAACGTGTCTGGTCTTTTTAGAACGCACCCATTTTTGGTGTGGATCCAGATTGGTTTGAACGATCCCCACCCGAATGGAGGATTTGCTCAATTCGCCCACTACTTTCATGCGAACTGCCCCAAAGATAAAGGTTCCAACAATAATAAAACCCAGTATCCCCCAGACCAGTTGCTGTGTGCGCACGGTGAGCTTGCCAAATTCAAGCTGGAATAATATGGTATTGATCAATACCACCCAGAAACTTATCCCATAAATACCGCCATATTCTGCGATTTGTTGAATGGGGAGTACAAAGTTCTGTGTCAGTGCCAGGGATAACCATGGGAATGACAGGGTGTAGCCATGATAGCTATAGAGGAATTCAATCGAAACCCAGAAGGCCGGTGCCATCCACATTCCTTTGGTACCCAGATTTCTTCCCGTTCTGGCTATGATCAGACCAAACAAGCCGAACCAGAGCGACAGATAAGCGACGGTACCTGCCATGGAAGCTGAAGCAATTAATAGTGAGGTTCCGGAATTATTGGCGATCCAGTAGAGACTGGTGAGCGTGAAAACAAATCCGGTAATATACCCCAACTTAAACCCTCGTTGCCACCCATCCTGTTGAAGTGCTACCCACAGGGGTATCCAGGCAACCCAAGCTGTAAAAAACATATCAAATGGCGGAAAACTCAAGGCGAGCAGGAGCCCTGAAATGATGGCGAGCGTTTCTGGAGTGAATCTCTTCGTCATAGTGTTTCTACCGTTTGATTATCTCTGCGTTTCCTGGAGATATTGTTTTAGAATGATGGCAGCAGCTATCCTGTCAACAGCACCCTTGTCATCACCGACCTTTTTGCCCATTCGATGAAGCGACTCTTCAGCTTCCACTGAACTATAGCTCTCATCAATGGTAAAAACAGGTTGATCGATGCTTGACTTCAGCAATTCAATGAACACCTCGACCCTTTTTGTTTGTTCACTTTTTTTGGCACCTGGTCGAAGGGGCACACCAACAATTACCTCAGTCACCTGCTCCTGCTGAATAACTTCTCGAATTTGCTTTATCGCATCATCGTTGCCGCTGATCAGCAGGGTTTTGTAAGGACTCGCAATGATTCTAAGGGGGTCTGTAAGCGCCAGGCCAACTCGCCTCCCCCCGGGATCGACTGCTAATATCCGCCCTTGCATATCTACCCGTGGCCAGGGGTTTAGTCGACAGGCTGTTTCAGAACTTCTTTGAGTAGCTTACCAGGTTTGAAATGGGTTTTTCTTCTCGCAGGAACATAGATCTCCTCATTGGTGCGGGGATTTCTGGCTCTTGGCTTCGCTTTTGTGGGTTTGACCTCAAAAACGCCAAAATTCCTGACTTCAATGCGAATTGAAGCTTCATCGCCACTCATCATTTCACGGAGAACTGTAAATACGCCATCGACGATTTCTTCGGTCTGGAATATTTTTTGACCCAGTTTCTCTGCAGTTTTTTTTGCGACATCTTTTTTGGTGTATGTAATTGACATGGTATATCCTTTCTTGGCCATGGCTTTACTCTCGCTCTACGCTTATCACGCCTTCTGACGAGAGTAATTTTGCTTTTAACCGATCTAATTGTTTGACACCCTCTACCTCAATGATGACCAACCCGGTGACTACATCACCATCGACCTTCATGGATAGCGTATCAATGTTAATATCATATGCTGAGATCATCTCTGTGACATCTCGTACTAAATGTTTTCTTTCCTGGGCCAATATTTTTAGACGCACCAGAAACTTCTGTGATCTGGATGTGGCCCAGTCTACATCGATAATTCTCTCTTCTTCAGTCAGATTGGCACCCACCGTATCACAATCCTTCTGGTGGACGGTAATTCCCCTGCCCCTGGTGATAAATCCCAGGATCGGATCACCTGGAATGGGATTACAACACTTTCCAAAACTGATCATCATATTATCGATACCATGTATGGAAACACCCCTCGTGTTTCTTCTGGCTCGACTGAGAAAAGATTCAGAGAGGTAATTATCAGATTTTTCCTTGCGTGGTTTAGCATATTCCTCGGGGAAAAATTTTGTGAGAATTGAAGATATGGTCCGATGACCTGAACCGATGGAGGCAATCATCTTATCTTCAGATTCAAATTTCAGAGTAAGATGCGGATCTTTGAGATGCTTCCACTCTTTGGCTTTCTTTATCTTACGTAATTCACGCTCCAGTATTTCTTTTCCAAGACGGAGGCTCTGCTCAAATTCCTGACCTTTTATCCACTTGCGAATATTGGATTTAGCCTTGGAGGTTTTTACAAACTTCAACCAGGATGAATTTGGTTTTTGAGAGTCGCTGGTAATAATTTCAATCTTGTCCCCACTGACCAATTCACTATTCAAGGGCTTGATTCGTCCATTGACCTTGGCGCCAATACAATGCAGCCCGACCTGTGAGTGAACATCAAATGCAAAATCGAGTGGTGTGGCACCCAGGGGCAGAATTCGTACTTCACCCCTGGGGGTGTATACAAAAATTTCATCTTTATAGAGATCAATTTTCAGGAGATCCATGAATTGATGCGAGGTGGTCTTGTCCTCGGTTTGCAGGATATCCACCAAATTGCGTAACCAGTTCACCTGCTGGTCGATGTCATCCTGGCTGGACTTGGAATCTCTTTCCTTATACTGCCAATGTGCGGCCACACCTTCCTCGGCAGTATCATCCATTTCCCGAGTTCTGATCTGTACTTCAACGGGGAATGCATCTGGTCCCACCACAGTTGTTTGAATGCTCTGATATCCATTGGCTTTTGGTTGGGCTATAAAATCTTTGAAACGTTCCTGTATGGGTGTGTAGAAAGCAT
>CAZVSF010000213.1:0-5152 GCA_964630195.1 uncultured Lentisphaeria bacterium | reverse complement strand
GTCTATATTCAGCCAGTGGATGCTGCCATGGCTAAAACGCTGGGTATGGATATCGCCAAGGGCGCGCTGGTCCAGGATGTCGCGGCAGGAAGTCCAGCCGATGATGCCGGTATCAAACAACTTGATGTTATCCTTGAATTTGATGGACATGAAGTCGAGAATTCAGGAAAATTACCCATACTGGTTTCCACCCAGCGACCCAATGACAAGAAAAAATTGAAAGTTCTCAGGGATGGAAAAATCAGGACCATTAACGTTAGACTGGGTGAATTACCCGAGGAAGCTGTCGCTTCCGGACCTCTGGAGTCTGGAAAGTCAGACCTTGGATTAACGGTGGAGACTGTCAGTTCGGATAAATTGCGATACTACGATCTTGCCCCAGGGAGTGAAGGGGTGTTGGTGACATCCGTTGACCGGAACAGTGAAGCTTTCAAGAAAAACATCCGCGTCGGACAACTGATCCAAAAGATGGGTCCCAATGTCAGAAACCTTTCAAAAGTAAATTCCGCCAACGTTTTTGAAAAAAACTTGAGAGAATACAATGCAGGTGATACCATGCTTCTGCTAGTGAGGAGAGATAACGCCAATACGTTCTTTGTGGCACTCACCATCACAAATTAGAGCGATTCAACTCGAAATGTTTCTATGATATAGAAGGTTTCCTCCGATCACATGAGACCCCATTGCTTCCGTTGCAATTGGGGTCTCTTCATTTGGTGAACTTCACACCAATATCGATAAATGAGCCTGTAAATACCTGGTTTCAAAGTGGCTGAAAGTAAAGCTCAGAAAAATGGGGATAACATTGACTTGGCGAAAATGCGGCGATTATATTGCGCGGCTAAAAAGGAACCCACCAGGGATGGTGAAGGCAACAGGACATTAAGACAGGAATAGAGCGACTCATGATGAAGGAAGTATCCAGCAAAGTAGATTTTATCGCCCTGGAACACGATATGCTGAAATTCTGGGAAGATGAAGACATCTTCAATAAACTTAGGGCTCAGAACGCTGGGAAGCCGCGCTGGTCGTTTCTGGATGGTCCCATAACGGCCAATAATCCCATGGGTGTCCACCATGCCTGGGGTCGCACATATAAAGATCTTTATCAACGCTACCATGCCATGCTGGGCATGGAACTTCGCTATCAAAATGGATTTGATTGTCAGGGCTTATGGGTTGAGGTTGAAGTAGAAAAAGACCTGGGATTTAAGTCAAAAACTGATATTGAAGCGTATGGTATTGAAGCATTTGTAAATAAATGTAAAGAGCGTGTGCGGAAGTTCTCAGCTGTTCAGACAGAGCAGTCCAAACGGATGGGCTATTGGATGGATTGGGAAAATTCCTATTACACCATGTCAGATGAAAACAATTATACCATCTGGGCCTTTCTGAAAAAATGTTTTGACCGCGGCTTCATATATAAGGGTTACGATGTCATGCCATGGTGTACCCGTTGCGGTTCAGCCCTTTCCGAGCATGAAATTGCCACGGAGGGTTACAAGGAACTGACCCACACCTCAATTTATCTGAAGTTCCCCCTGAAGGGCAGAGACAAGGAGTCCTTATTGGTCTGGACGACCACACCCTGGACACTCTCATCAAATATAATGGCTGCTGTGCACCCGGATCTGGACTATGTCAAGGTCAAGCAGGGTGATGAGATGTTCTACCTGGTTCAGGGACGCTTATCGGTCCTCCAGGGTGACTACGAAATTATTGAGACTATCAAAGGTAAGGACATGTTGGGCTGGGAGTATCATGGACCATATGATGAATTACCCATCCAGTCTGATATCCAGCACGCCGTTATTTTCTGGGATGAAATCTCAGAGTCTGATGGTACCGGTATCGTTCATATTGCCCCGGGATGTGGAAAAGAAGATAATGCGCTGGCAAAGGAGCTTGGATTCCAGGTCATAAAGCCCATTGATGAATTTGGAGCTTATCTGGAGGGCTTTGGTGAATGGACTGGAAAAAATGTGATGGATATCGGTGATGCAGTCATTGATGACCTATCGAAGAAAGGGCTCCGCTATAAACGCGAGCCCATTACACACCGTTATCCCTGCTGCTGGCGGCATGGAACCGAACTTGTTTTTCGGCCGGTGGATGAGTGGTTCATTCAAATGGATGAATTGAGGGGTGAAATAGCGGAAGTCACCAAAAAAGTGGATTGGATTCCGTCCTACGGGAAGGAACGTGAGCTGGACTGGTTAAAAAACATGCATGATTGGATGATATCCAAGAAACGCTACTGGGGACTGGCTCTGCCCATCTGGACTTTTGAAGATGGTTCGTTTTATGTCGTAGGTTCAGAAACTGAACTGGAAGCTTTAGCTGTTGAGGGCTGGGACAAGTTTAAGGGGAATAGTCCCCATAAACCATGGATCGATCTGGTCAAGATCAAGCACCCTGAAACGGGACTCATTGGCACACGCGTACCTGATGTGGGTAACCCCTGGCTGGATGCTGGCATTGTGCCTTATTCAACTATGGAATACCGGAAAGATCCAGAATATTGGGAAAAGTGGTTTCCAGCAGATTTTATCGTTGAATCTCTTCCTGGCCAATTCAGGAACTGGTTCTATGCCATTTTAGCCATGAGCACCGTCATGGAGAATAAACCGCCCATCAAGACCATCATGGGGCATGCCCTGGTCAAGGATGAACAGGGCGACGACATGCACAAGTCTGCGGGTAATGCCATCTGGTTTGAAGATGCTGCTGAAAAAATGGGCGTGGATGTGATGCGCTGGATGTATGCATCCCAGGTTCCTGTAAATAATTTGAATTTTGGATATGCTGCTGCCGATGAAGTGCGTCGCAAGGTACTGACCTTATGGAATACCTATTCCTTTTTTGTAACCTATGCACGACTTGACAAATTTGATCCGTTGGCCAGCCTGGACGAATCAACCCTGACGGAACTGGACAGATGGATCCTTGCTCGCTTAAATCAATTGGTCGGGCAAGCGAGAAAAGATTATGACAGCTATCAGGCTGACAAGCTCATGCTTAAGATCAATCGCTTTGTTGACGAATTATCAAATTGGTATGTACGCCGATCCAGACGTCGTTTCTGGAAAAGTGAAAATGACACCGATAAATGGGCGGCTTACCACACTTTATATCAATCGTTGGTCACTCTGGCAAAGCTGATTGCACCCATTTCACCATTTTTTACAGAAGCACTTTACCAAAATCTTGTCGTTTCTCTTGATTCAGGTGCACCACAGAGCATACATCTGTGTTCCTTCCCTGAGGTAGACGAAAGATGGATGAATGATGCTTTGTTGAGGCGTGTTGAAGTTGTGATTAAGACAGTAGAGCTTGGCAGGGCTGCCAGAAACAAGGCAAATCTAAAAGTTCGTCAGCCACTGGCGAATATTTCTGTCCATTTCCCAGATGAAAAAGACCGTGCTTTCGCCGATGATCTCCAGGATCAAATACTGGAAGAACTAAATATTAAGATGCTCACCGTTGTTGAAAACACTGATACTCTGGTCCAGTATGACATAAAACCCAATCTTGGATTATTGGGACCAAAATATGGCAAGGATATGGGTACAATCAGGAATCTGGTCATCGCAGCAGACCCACTTGAATTGCTCAAGGCATCAAAAGCTGGTGAATCCATTAAACTACGCGATGGTCAAAATGAATTTGAGCTGCTTCCTGAGGAGCTCCTTGTTTCGACGATCGAACCCGAGGGACAGGCTGTTGTAGAAGATGGTGGTGTTGTAGTGGCTGTGGAAACAGAACTATCAGAAGAATTGATCAGCGAGGGAATGGCCCGAGATTTTATTCGGAATATCCAGAATATGCGCAAGGATGCCGAATTTGATGTTTCTGACAGGATTAGCATATTTGTTGATGCTGATGATGATCTTAGAAAAATGATCGCAGAACATCGAGAATATATAGCCAACGAAACCCTGGCTGAGGAGATCAATTTTACTCAGAAGGAAGGCAGCTTTGAAGCTGAATTCAAAATCGCCAAAAGCATTTTTAAAGTGGGGATCCAGCGCTATTAAACAAATGTTGAAATTTTTGAGTATCACCGGATTTATTGTCATTCTGGATCACGCCACGAAATATTGGGCGATCGTTGGCTTGAAAGGTAAGCCTTACTGGCCAGCCAATGGTGAGCTGTTCAGATTGGACTATGCAGAGAATTATAATATGATTTTCAGTCTTTCTTTTATACCCATGCCCCTGGTAAATGTCATGGCAATAGCTGCCATAGGTCTGCTATTTTATTTACTCTACCATTACAAAGACAAACATGTCATCCCCAGTATTGGACTTGCTTTTATTCTCGGGGGAGCATTTGGTAACATCCCTGAACGATTGATCAGAGGTTATGTCGTAGATTTCATCAGCTTTGACTGGCCGGACTGGCTTTATTTTAGCCGATGGCCAACATTCAACATTGCCGATAGCGCTGTGAACATTGGCATGTTACTATACCTTGGATATGTGTTTTTTATAGAAGGCAAAGAGAATCAGGCTGCATCTGAAGCCGCAACAATTAGCTCTGAAAATTCATCCTCACCCTGAATACCGACCTGAAAAAAGAATTCGTGCAATAATCTTTCTATTCTGAGAGCTTTGCCCTATATTTGCTATGGCAATTTCTAAGTGCAAATATTGAATAAATCCATCTCCATAATAGCCACTCAATTTCACAAATAGTTAGGATAAATAAAGCTGATTAATCAGGCTGATCAATACAGTTCAACCCGTGAGACCTTTGAAGTCACCATAGACCACTTTCAAAGACCAGTGCGCATTGATAGGTTTTTATCCAGCCGCCTACCCTCTCATATCACTCGGAATCAGGTTCAGAAACTTCTAAAATCGGAAAAAATTAAAGTAGATGGAAAAGCGGTCAAAGCCAGTCATCTGGTAGAAGCAGGTGAACATATATATGTTGAATATGAGTTACAGTATGCGCCCACTCTGTATGGGGAAAACATCGCCCTGGATATCGTCTACGAAGATGATTATCTCATTATTGTGAATAAGCAAGCCGGTCTCATTGTTCACCCGGGTGCAGGGAACGCCACAGGGACCTTGGTGAATGCTTTGATCTATCATTGTGAACACCTCTCAGATGATCACGGTTTGCTGCGACCAAGTCCCCAGA
>CAZVSF010000212.1:0-5328 GCA_964630195.1 uncultured Lentisphaeria bacterium | reverse complement strand
GGGGACAAATCAACCCGGTTTACATCCAAAAACGTAGATATCGACAATTAGACCTGATTTTTAACTGATATAGCGGGGGAACTTCTGGTGCAATCAATGCTTGCGGAAAATCTTCTGGAGCATATTTTTAAGCCTTTAGATAACAAACTTTGAATCCGTTTGGCTTTTAGCTCCAGGAGGCATGCCGTGAATAAAAAGATCTTACTGACTATCATCCTAGCATTTGCATTCACCACGCCTGTTATCTCGCAAACGCCCGTAGTCTACTGGGGGTTGGATTGGTCCATGTCTGAAATCCAAATCGATTCAGCGCTTCATGATGTTTTTAAGGATAAAAAGCTGGCCACGAAGACAAACTATACGGACAACCGACAGTTGTCCGGGTACTCCTACAGTATCGATGAGAAGGGGATTGCGAAGATCTATGTATGGTTCAATGTCAAAAGTGGAGAGAAAGTATCCATCCATTCCATTGAAGTCCTTTATAAATTTGACTACCCCTACGATGCCAAACGTTTTAAGCAGGCATATTTTGAGAAATACGGGCATGTATTCGAAGAAGATGCTGTCCCCTATCAAAGCGCAGAGGGTTATTCAGTCGTACTCAGAACGGTGAAGGAACCTGAACCGGGCATATTAGGTCAATCAGTCTTCCAGTTGAGTATGTTAAGTCCCAATCCATTTGAGATGACTGAAGAAAATATGGACTTCCTCTATTAAATTTCACCGCTCAACCACATAACTCACAAAGCACGCCAACTTGCATTGGGCTTGCCCCAAATCTCGGAATACCAAATTCATTCACAATTAACATGGATGTCCAATCCTGGCAGTTAGTACTGCTTCAAGACCTGTCAGAGAGAAATAAACCCCCAGTAAAAAATTGACATCGGCATATTATTTGCCCTTCAACCGTTGAGAAACTGGAGCTCTCAGAGGAATGAGGGGAAAAGATGATTGCACAATTCAGCCATACATTTGGTATGATCATTCTGGTAGCATCCGGGATCATGGGTGTAATCCTTTTTGTAGCTCCCGGCTCCATACGCTTGCAAAGACCTGACTGTGGCTGGGTAGGGTGGACTTTTAATATATTAAACCTGCTCTTCTTTCTTGTCCTGATACCCTTGTGTGGAGCCATGATGCTGCTCAATATTGAAGTGCCTGCCTTCATTTGTGTCTCGCTCTCCAACCCACCTTTGAACATTATTTTCGAAATGACCGGACTGGTTTTATTTCTTGGTGGAAGCGTATTGTTATTGTGGAGTCGGCTCTCATTAAGACGTAGTTTCCGTCTTGCAGGGGTGAAGCCGAGCCAAACAGATTATCTCACACTCCATGGACCGTATAAGATCATCAGACATCCCATGTACTTATCTGCAATAATGGTACTCCTGGGATTGACATTCATCTTGACCTCTCTTTTGATGGCACTCATGTTTATTATCATGTTTTGGCTGATAGTGAAGCTTATCCCGGAGGAAGAAAAGCAGTTGGATCAAGCCTATCCCATGGCGTATAAGGAATATTGCCGCCGTGTACCTGGTGCCATGTGGCCCAAGTAGCGACCTTGATTTGCCAGAAGATCCAGATTATTTTCTCATTTCCTGATATTTCAAGATTTACTTCGTGCATTTAACCTGGATTCGTGTTTATTTGAACTCAGATCAATAACATAAATATCACCTAATTCAAGGAGTCGGAATGAAGATTTTTATTTCTGCAGATATTGAAGGTATTACCGGAATCGGACATTGGAATGAGACTGATAAGGGCTATCCAAATGAATACAGCAGGTTTCAAAAACAAATGACCGCTGAGGTCGCAGCGGCAGCCAATACTGCTATTGAAGCAGGTGCCACCGAAATCCTCATTAAAGATGCCCACGATTCAGGGAGAAACCTGATTCTGGATGAACTGCCTGAATTGTCAAAAGTCGTCAGAGGGTGGGCCGGACACCCTCTGTCAATGGTCCAGGAAGTCGATGAAAGTTTTGACGGCATCATATTTATTGGCTACCACTCTCGTGCGGGACAGAACACAAATACACTTGCACACACCATGTCCTCTGCCCGTATAGCTCGAATGACTTTAAATGGTCAGGATATGTCGGAGTTTTACCTACACGGTTTGGCTGCCTCTTACTATGGTGTGCCTTCCATATTTGTTTCTGGTGATGAAGGCCTGTGTGCCGAGGTAAAACAGCACAATCCCAACATTCAGACCGTGGCAACCATTCGCGGAGAAGGCAATTCAGTCATTACGCAACATCCCGCCAAATCCATTCGCATGATACAGGCTGGCGTCAAAAAAGCTATGGAGGGTGATCTCTCAAAAGGGATGTTCCCTATTCCAGAAAAACTGGAATTCTCAATCGAGTTTAAAAAACATCCGGACGCCTACCGCGCTTCATTTTATCCAGGTGCATATTTGATTAATCCAGTGACAGTAGGATACAGCTCTCAAGATTACTTTGAAGTATTGAGATTTAATCTGTTCGCATATTAGACCTCCATGCATCTCCGAATCAAGTTTCACAACACTATCATAACGCTGCTATTGCTTGGTCTGACGGTGTCCTTGTTCGGACAGGATCCAGAGTCTAATGACGCAGCGCCACCGGACCATCCACTTCACGCTTACCTGAACGAAATCGATGAAATGGGTCGTACGCTTAGCAGATGGAAGGGTGATAGTCTGGCCGGAGGGTCCTGGTTCTTTGGTTCCTATGCCATGCTGCTATTGAGTAATAATGGGGCAGGTGAAAATGTTCCTTTCCCAGGCTTGGAGGCTTCGATTCCAGCTCTGTGGAGTGATTTTAAGTATCTTACCCCGCGCTATTTGGTTGAGCTGGCAGGGGGGGCTTTGTCACATGGGAATCTCATGTCCATTACTGAAGATCTGGATTATGAGAGCTTGCGAACAGAGGAACAATTTATACTGGAGGTTGCTGGTTTTGGGTACCTGCTTATGCTGCAGGGCACAGTCGGAGACTCCTTATTCAAACAGGTGATCAGTGAGACCATTGCAAATTCAAGTGACCCCGCTGTATTAACCGAAGCGCTGATCAGAGCTACGGAAGAAAATTGTGGAAAAGCACTCGCTCAGCAATTCCAAAAGGCACTTCGATCTTCTCATTGGAGCGATGTGAATCTCAAAAAGGTGCGCTCCAGACAAGGTTTAATGGAAATCACTATCGAGCACCTCGGGGAGTGGCATTTCCCGATAAAAGTTCTCACAATCTCCGCTGATGGAGATAGCGCTTATTATGAGTATGGTCTGTCGGAAACCGAGCCCCTGGTAATACGGGATACTAATATTAAAAGGGTTGAATTGGATCCCCATCATCTTCTCACCGAATATTACAGGTACAATAATCGCTGGCCCCGCCTTCGCGACAATATCGCTGTCCAACCCTTTGGAGCATTACCGGATTGGTCAAATTATCGCATCACAATCAATCCATCCTATTGGTCTGACTGGGACGGAGAAAAGCGCATCGGAATCAAAACGGTATCGGGATTTGGTGTGGATCTATGGCCAGCCTATCCCAGTGACTACAGGCATCGCATCAATTTTGAAGTTAATGCCCACGCACCGATCGACTCGAAACTGAATTGGGGAGGACGTTTTGGATATGCACACCCCGTTGATCTGGACAAGCGCTTGTTCTCTCATTTTCTGGCTCACACTTATGATGATTGGTCGGGTCTCCGTTTGGGTTTGACACGATATGTTGGGAAACAGACATTTTTAATCCAGGGACCACGCTTAACCTACCAGCGTATCGGCTTGGACATTGAGTATGATCACTATTCAGATAGTCTGGTCTGGCGTCAGGATCAGGATGTGCGGATCGTAAAATCTTCTTATTCAGGACTATCCCTCACCCAGCAGGGAGACCGCGTTTATATTAATGTTATCGGGGCATTGGGGTCAGGACCTCAGGGCAATTTTTCAATAATCAAAGCCCAGACCGATCTAAATGGTGTATTCTGGGGCTGGCTGGTCGGGGGTATCCAATTTGAAACCGGCTTCCAGAGTGAAACCACACCTCACCCCTTTCAATTTACGCATAATTATGCCTGGCAGGACAGATTGGCGGCCATCCCAAAATTTCGCGGCCAAAATAAGTTGGTGGATAATACAAATGAATATATGGGATTGAGTATTTCCGGTGGTTACTGGATGTCGGGATTCCAATTGAAGGTATTCACAAGTAGTTTGATCATTGATATGAATGATCAGGGTTGGAATGAGATCAAACCGCGCTATGCTGCCGGCTTTGGATTTGAGCATACCTCATTTTTTACGGCGGGACTCTATTTTCCCGTCTGGCAATCTCAGCCGATTGATGGAGAATATCCATGGTCCTGGCGCGTACAATGGCGTCTCACCTGGAACCTGTAGGTTCATTTCCATATGGCACCTGTTTGTTGCCAACCTTAATTTGCTTACACAACTGTAATAGAGGAGGATGATATGGAATGGATTCTGACTGTACGCTCCGAATGGCTGACACCCCTGATGAAGATATTCACTTTTCTCGGTGACGAAGAATTTTTTCTACTCTTTTTACCTCTGGCATACTGGCTCTGGAAAAAGGATATCATGGGGAGGGCAGGCATGGTACTGTTATTCACCTTTGTTCTCAATGCGATTATCAAAGGTATTTTCCAAACACCCAGACCCGATGTCATCGAACACCTTGTAGAGGTCGAAGATTGGTCTTTTCCCAGCGGGCATTCCCAGGGAGCCATGGTCCTTTGGGGCTGGCTTGCCTATGAGCTCAAAGACAGGCGTGCATATATTTTGGCGGCCATTCTCATCGCGGGGGTGGGTTTCTCTCGGATCTATCTTGGTGTACACTTTCCAGTTGATGTGCTGGGAGGCTATTTTATTGGGATTGTTACTCTGCTCGCCTATTCATGGTTGTTAGATACAAGACCGCCGGTTTGGATTCACCTTGGTCCAACCAGGCAGAGTCTCATTATTTTTGTTTCACTGATGGGCATTTTCATGTTGGCGCCCGAGGTTTCAGAAGTGGCCATAAAGGGAGGAGCGGCTTTCTCAGGATTTCTCGCTGGTTATCTCCATGAGAAAAAATATCTGTCTACCAGCTTCAGACCTGGGATCTACCCAGCCATTTTGAAAGTACTGACCGGACTACTTGGCATTATCGTATTCTGGATAGGGCTCAAGCAGGTATTTATTTCCATAGGCTACACCACCGAGATGGCCATGTTTATCCGCTATACTTTGATAGGAGGTTGGATCAGTTATGGGGCGCCTTATCTCTTCAGCCACTTTGGTTGGAACGATACAGCA
>CAZVSF010000211.1:0-5404 GCA_964630195.1 uncultured Lentisphaeria bacterium | reverse complement strand
TTTATCCATCCTCCTGCCATTTTCAGCGCGGTTTTTTTGTGCACCCCTCCTTCTCACGAACCCCTTCCTCTTTGAATTTTCAGGCTGTACCAACCCCTTGCGGACCTTCCTGGATATGATTTTCCCTGGCAGTCTTGACAGGGATCCTCCTTTCTGTTTTTACTCATACCCTTCTCGCTTGATCACCGATAGAGTCGGAAATCATCACTAATTGTTAAACCAGCTATCTAACTTGAGTTTTATTGTTGTTACAGAGTTTTATGAATTATTGTTAAAACTCAGACCTCCCAATCACTCTTCGAACGGCTTGTCATATTTCAATGATACCATTTAACATATGCTAGAGTCTCTTATGACAACTATTCATTGTTGAGCGAAAAATTCCCATCTTCCCCATGACCCGTTTATATTCTTTGATTCGAATTCTGTCGTTTGATTTATAAGGACTTACTGTAATGAATGCGCTAACGCTTGATAATGTCACCAAAACTTTCAATGGATTCACTGCCGTGGATTCGCTTTCGCTTGTTGTGCCTGAAGGGAGCATCTACGGATTTATTGGACCCAACGGTTCAGGGAAGACAACAACCATCCGCATGATCATGAATATTTTTCATGCTGACACGGGGGCAATAAACATTCTGGGATCCCCCAGGGCTGACATTAGCAATGATTTTGTAGGCTATCTCCCTGAAGAACGCGGATTATACAAAAAAATGAAAATTCGTGAGCTACTCACCTTTTACGGAGAGCTCAAGACGGGACATGGTGTTTCTGCTGACGTTGATGCCTGGCTAAGCAAATTGGATCTGACTGAATGGGCCAATAAAAAAGTCGATGCCTTAAGTAAAGGTATGAGTCAAAAAGTTCAATTTATCGCCACCGTTGTTTCACACCCCAAGCTGGTTATCCTTGATGAACCGTTTAGCGGTCTTGACCCTGTAAACACAGATGTCCTTTTACAAGCTATCCTGGAACTTCAAAAGAATGGCACCACTGTCATTTTCAGCACCCATGATATGGCCACAGCAGAGAAAGTGTGTGATTATGTTTTTATGATTCATAAAGGCAAAAAAGTGCTGGATGGCACTCTGAGTGATATTCAGGACAAATATGGGAGTGACACGCTGCGAATTCGTTGTAAAAATAAACCCTCTGGCCTTGAGCGAATATCTGGTGTTGATCGGGTCCATGATTTTGGGCAATCCCAGGAGCTCCGCATATCTCCCAATGCTGATCACCAGGATATTTTGAAAGAATTGATACAAAGTAACACCTTGCTGAGCTTCGAACTGATGAAGCCCTCCCTCCATGATATTTTTGTTCGTATTGCTGGTGCAAAGGAGGAGGTCGACCATGTATAAAGTTATTCGCCTGGCGATCAGAGAGTATCTCGCAGCTGTAAGGACCAAGGGCTTTATTATTGGCCTGGTAATGCTCCCCATCTTCATGAGCGGCAGCATGATCGCTATGGCTGTCCTCAAAGATCAAGTTGACACCCGGGAACGACATATCGTCGTCGTCGATGAGACCGGTCAGTTCAGCGAAATGCTTCAAGAGGCCGCTGCTATTCGGAACAAAGAATACATTTTCGATCCAGAGGATAGCAGCCAGGTTCAACCTGTCTATAAGCTGGAATTCGTAGCGGTTGATACTGCAAATATCACCAGGCTGCTTGGCTCGCTTTCAGATCGGGTGAGGGCGGGAGAGATTCATGCCTTTCTGCATATTGGTGCTTCGATCATACACCCGATGCAAAACCCCGATAGAGCCTTTCTCAATTATCATGCTGAAAGTGCTGCATTGGATGATATCAGGAGCTGGCTGCGCGACCCCATTAACAATCACTTGCGCAGATTAAGGCTGGAAGATGCCGGCATTGATGAATCCGAAATTCCTGATCTTTTTCATTGGTCCCGGGTGACTGCCAAGGGATTACTTACCGTGGATGAAGAGGGAAACATCACTGATGCTGGTGCCAGCAATGAGGTTCGCGCTATTGCTGTTCCTTTGGTAATGATGATGCTCATGTTTATGATGTCCATGATGGGGGCAATGCCCCAACTTAGTGCCGTAATGGAAGAAAAGACTCAGCGGATCGTAGAAGTTATTCTTGGTTCAATTACTCCTTTTCAGTTTATGCTGGGAAAAATTCTTGGTGGACTGGCTGTTGCCCTGACGAGCACCCTTGTCTATCTGGGGGGTAGCATCGCTTTCATGCAGTGGCGTGGTTTCGAGACATATATCCCCTATGATATTTTACCCTGGTTTGTGATCAATCTGATGATACTCCTGTTTATGCTTGGTGCACTTATGACCAGCCTTGGATCGGTTGCAAATGATGCCAAAGATGCACAATCATTATCATTCCCGGCCATGTTCCCAATGATGATCCCCATGTTTGTTATGATGCCTGTTTTGAAAGAACCCCTTTCAAACTTTTCTACCATTATTTCACTCATACCCCCTTTTACACCCATGATCATGACCTTAAGGTTGGCTTCTCCTGTGACTATTCCCTTCTGGCAACCCTGGGCTGGATTGGGTGGCGTCTTTCTGTTTACACTGCTTGTGGTATGGGCTGGTGCCAGGATCTTTCGCGCAGCCATTCTCATGCAAGGCGTGCCGCTTAAGTTTTCAAATATCATGCGCTGGATGACCAAAGGATAAAGGACTAAAATCATGACTGACAATAAAGTGTATACCTGGATCAAGGATGGTTCTATCCCCCGTAAATACCAGTTTCAAATCAGCCCCAAGCTAAGTGGGAGTGTTCGTCGCAAGGGTTTATGGAGCCCCGATGCTACCGGTGAGATTGGCAATCGAAAAATTCGCTTTAACTCCAACGGAAAAGCCAATATGGACTTGACGATTTTTGACAGCACCTCTCAAGAACAGCTTGGGAAGTTCAATTTTTACTGGAAAGATTTTCAAAACAGCACGCTTGAGTTGAGCTCTGGCAGTATTTACCAATTTCGTTCATTCGATTTGTTCCGAGGTGTTTGGAGCTGGATCAAAAAAGATGCTGCACACGAACAATTCATCTTCAGGGTAGACAATCCATTTCATAGATCGGGCAGAATTGAAAATGAATCGAAGGATCTCCCCGCCCTGGAACGGGACATCTTGCTTCTCCTGGGATTACATCTCCAACATTATATCAATATCTGGATGATCACACTTGTAATTGCTGTTGCGGCAGTCGTTTTTGGAGGCTAATCATTCCTGCAGCTTAACCAGGTCGTCTGCCTGATATCAACCGCCGGGAAGTATAGAACGCGGGGTTGTCTAAATAGTTTCGGCTCCGTCAGATCGGAGCTTTATAGCCCAATCAACAACATACACGACAACCAGATTTGTCGCAACTGAAAAGCCAATAAACCAGGTCCAGGCCAGACCAAAATTCTTCATCACAAATACAATTGCCATGGACGCAACCAGGCCTGTAATCAAGCTGGCTTGAGAAAAATCCTTATCAATTTTTGTGAGCAAAAAGAGACCCAGTAATCCGCCATAAGTAAAAGATGCAATTTCAAGACCCATAACAACGATGGCTTTATCGGACTCATCAAACACCAGGGCAATTCCAATAAGAATTATTGCCCATCCCAGACTAATTAATCGAGAGGTTTTGATCGTGGTTTTTTTTGCAAACCAATCTGCGGTAGTTGATGACGCCAGAGAATTGATAGAGGAACTCAGGGTGGACATGGCGGCTGAAAGCACACCAGCCAACAATAAACCCTTTAAGCCAACAGGTAACTCATTCACAATAAAAGTTGAGAACTCCCGGTCTTTTTGAAGCTCAATCCCTCCGAGGTATACATATATGAGTGATCCTGCCAATAGAAAGACAGCGAACTGAACAAACACAAAAAGGCCGCTTCCCACCATGGCTTTGCGGGCACCCTTAAGGTCTCGAACGGACAATACTCTCTGAACCATCATATAGTCGGCACCATGAGAGGCGAAGGATAACAGCATCCCCCCAAACACCGCCGATAAAAACAACCAGGGGTTCATAAACAGATCCCATCCCCAACGCACGATATCAAGTTTGCCCTGATCATTCAATTGGCCAAGCATGTTCCCGAAACTCGCCTCGCTATGCGCCAGGATATAAAAAATGGCAATCAGACCACCACCCAGGTAAAGTACAAATTGAAAGCTGTCTACCCATACCACCGTGCGGATGCCACCCATCAGTGTATACACCACCGTAACAATCCCAATCACGAGGACAGCAAGGGGTAAGGACCAGCCCGTAACAACCTGAACGATCACTGCTGTTGCCAGGAATCGAATGCCATCAGCCAGGATGCGTGTAATTAGAAAAACGCCTGAGGCTGTTTTTTGGATCTTTACCCCAAAGCGTTCTCCCAGCACTTCATATATGGAAGTGATACCGCCTTTGAAATAGGCGGGTAGCAAAAAGATACTTACCAGGATTCTCCCGAGAATATACCCAAGAGCCAATTGTAAAAAGAACCAGTTGTCCCGATACGCGAGACCTGGGATACTGATAAAGGTCAGCACCGAAGTTTCTGTCGCGACAATCGAGAGCATGGCAGCCCACCAGGGCATATCTCTTCCTGCGAGAAAGTAATCTTCAGAGGTTTTGTTAAATTTGCTGTTATAAATGCCGTAGGCTGAAAGACCGACCAGGAAAAGAATGATAATACTGAAGTCAAGCGTGGAGAGCATAATATCCCCTGATCATCTGTTAATTATTATTTGTAAGGAGATGGGCTAGAAAGTCAAGGGCTTCCAGATAGGAATTAACTTTTTTGCCATAAAACTGCGCAGTACAAACCTCTTTTGTCACAGAGACACTGCGGAAGTCTTCGCGCTCATAAATATTGGAGAGATGGACTTCAGTCACCGGTTTGTTGATCCCTTCAATGGCATCTCTAATAGCGTAGGAGTAGTGAGTGTAAGCACCCGGATTGATGATAAAGCCATCTGCCCATTTCCGGCGACGATGGAGCAGGTCAATGATACGCCCCTCATGGTTGGTCTGAATGATCCGCGTCTCCAATCCAAGGTCCCGGGCTTTTTTGCGAATAGCCGTATTAACCTTGTCCAAAGTTAATGTGCCATATTGTTCAGGGTCCCTTGATCCCAGCAAATTCAGGTTGGGACCGTGAATGATAAAGATACGCCTCTTATCGCCACTCTGTTTATTCATGGGCTGAATCTAATTAGGAATTACCAATTACGAAATGGAACCCGTCGTGTAAGAGATTCCAGTGTTTGCTTCCGCGGGTGCTTCGCCCGCAAGTTAACCAAATAAAAAAAGGCGGGATGCACCCCGCCTTTTTAATTGGTAAAATTTCTTGTGTTTAACTTTCTGCGGACAGCGTTGCATCTTCAATAATTACTTCATATTTATAGCCGGCGCCAA
>CAZVSF010000210.1:0-5481 GCA_964630195.1 uncultured Lentisphaeria bacterium | reverse complement strand
GTGCGGGCCCCCGTCAATTCCTTTGAGTTTCAGCCTTGCGACCGTAGTCCCCAGGTGGAGTACTTAACGCGTTAACTCCGGCACCGAAGGGGTTGAATTCCTCCAGCACCAAGTACTCATCGTTTACGGCGTGGACTACCAGGGTATCTAATCCTGTTTGCTCCCCACGCTTTCGTGCCTTAGTGTCAGTATCGAACCAGAGAGCCGCCTTCGCCACTGGTGTTCCTCCTAATATCTACGCATTCCACCGCTACACTAGGAATTCCACTCCCCTCTTTCGAACTCAAGACCAACAGTTTTGGAACCAGGTCCGCAGTTAAGCTGCGGGATTTAAATTCCAACTTATTGATCCACCTACGCACCCTTTACACCCAATGAATCCGGACAACGCTTGCGCCCCTCGTATTACCGCGGCTGCTGGCACGAAGTTAGCCGGCGCTTTCTTCTAAGGTACCGTCACGAATCAAGCTTATTCAACTTGAAACCATTCTTCCCTTAGGACAGATCTTTACACTCCTTGAAGCGTCATCGATCACGCGGCGTTGCTGCGTCAGACTTTCGTCCATTGCGCAATATTCCCCACTGCTGCCTCCCGTAGGAGTCTGGGCCGTATCTCAGTCCCAGTGTGGCTGATCATCCTCTCAGACCAGCTACTGATCGTCGCCTTGGTGAGCCATTACCTCACCAACTAGCTAATCAGACGCAGACCCATCCAAAGACGGTAGCCGAAGCCACCTTTGATCACAAAGACCAGGGTCAAAGTGATATTATTCGGTATTAGCACCAATTTCTCAGTGTTATCCCAAATCTCTGGGCAAGTTGTCTACGCGTTACTCACCCGTTCGCCAGTTTAATAGTCCCGCAAGCGGGACGTTCTCCTTAGACTTGCATGTGTTAAGCACGCCGCCAGCGTTCGTCCTGAGCCAGGATCAAACTCTCCATTGTAGTTTGTTTATGACTCTATTTCATTTTACTTTTTTTAACTCATTGTAATTGTCGGTATCGTCAAATGAGATACCTCATATTGACCTAGACCGTGCATACCCAATTTTCAAATATCAAGGAGAATTATTTGCATTCTCCGCTCTCTTTTAAGAAAGCTCGCAAATATACTTTTGTACCTATGCCTCGGCAACAGTAAATATCATCTTTTACGAAAATATTTAGGGCTGATTTGCCACCTGATACTCATCTCCTGTCATAAAGCGGCGCGATAATAATCCGACTACCACCTCTTCACAACATTTATTTGCAAATAATCTTAAAAATATCCCCACTATCCTTTCAGACATCGACAAGCAATAGACTTAATCCCCACCAAAATGCTTTCTAACCTGATGTTAATATTACAATAAGAGCGGTGAATGCCTGAACCCAAATATAGACAGCGTTGAGATGGAAAAGTCCTATAGGCTGTTCCGGGACAAAAGTGGTTGCCAGCGCATTTCATTGGTCCTGGAACCGGGTGGATTCGAAGACCCGATTCTTTCTCCACTTCAAACAAAAGACAAGCGCTTATTGGTGAGTCGGTAGACAGATCAAAGACATTGATGGTCTACCCTCTTCTCCACGAGTGGGATATGGTAATAGTTCTAAAAAAAGGAGTCTGGGTAGACTCCTTTTTTGAACAGGTGAATTATATAGTTAGATCAACATGACATGCTACTTCAGAAGGGTCATTTTTCGCACGAGATTGCCATTCTCAGTCCTTAGACGATAGAAATATACACCAGCATCGGCGGGCTTGCCTTGACCCTCTCCATCCCAGCTAACCTGGTAACTACCAGGTGCCAATTGCTCTGAGACCAGCTCGTCGACAACTCGCCCCCTGATATCCAGGATCTGTAGTTGCACATAACTGTCATTGGCTATCTCAAAGGAGATGGTTGTTGAAGGATTGAAAGGATTTGGGTAGTTCTGTTCGAGGGTGTATTTCATTGGAAGCACACCCCCACTAAATTCATCAACAGGTACTAGTGTTGGCAATACACCTGTGCGATGGTTGTTGCCTCTATGCGTGGACCAATACCCTGCTGTTTCGCCATTGCCTGGAACATCCAGGACCATGAGGAAATCATCTGAACCCACGATGATCTCGAGATCGCTGTCCAGATCCAGATCTGCGACAGTGGGAGATCCCTGTACATTCCCAGAGTTTTCAACGGGAAAACCACCAATACTTGTCCCATCCAATCGCAATCCATACAGTTTGCGGTCATTGGAACCAATAAACACTTCAGCTATGCCATCATTGTCGATATCTGCAAGTGCTGGTGAGCTATAGATAGCCCCTCCGCTAGCAACAGGCCAGCCCTGGAGAAAACTACCCGTATGATCCACACCATATATCAACCTGTCAAGACCACCAAAAAATATTTCCAGATCCCCATCGCCATCCATATCCGCTATAGATGGATCAGCCTGTATATCCTGAGATGAGCTGCTGACAAACCATAGCTCATTGCCACCGCCGTCATAGGTGTGGAGCTTGTTGTCATTACAGCCAAAAATGATCTCCAGCGAACCATCGCTACTCCCATCCAGATTCGCCAGAAGGGGCGCTGATCGCACTTTGTCCGCCAACTGGACGGGGAACCCTGGGCCTTCCGTGCCATCCAGGTTAATGGCATGCAACTGATCCCCCCAGGTACCTACAACAATATTGGGACTGCCATCACCATCGATGTCACCGATGGCAGCGCCGACTGTAATGTTATCATCAAGTAGCATGGGGAAATTTGGTAGAGCCGTGCCATCATGGTGCATGACGGCCAGCTCATCGTTATAGGAGACACTGATAATTTCCAGATCACCATCACCATCAAAATCATAGAGACTGGCTGGTGCCAGGATAAAGCCAGGTGCTGTATGAATGATTTGTGAACTGCCATCATGCTGCACCACATAGAGTTTACGATCATAGCCACCAATAACGACTTCCAGGTCACCATCGTTGTCGATGTCTCCTACAGCCGGGGTCGCTTCAGCGAGATAGCCTAAGGGAACAGGGAAACCAGATAATTCAATACCATTGACATCGATAGCATGAAGCGAACTATCGAATGCGCTGTAGATAATATCCATGCTTCCATCACCATTTAGATCAACAACGGCGTTTCCACCCTTTATGATGCTTGAGGCAACTGGGAAATTTGATTGCCACATACTTACTTCAATGGAGAACTCAATGGTGGTTGTGTAGGGATTATCTGATGCAGCATTTGCCGTGACCTCAAGCAGCATTGGAAAAGTGCCTGAAGGGGCATCAGGGGCCACGGAGAACCCATATCTGTCGAGAATATTTACTCCAATATTACCATTGTTGATATCCCCATAGGCACCTGTGCTGTCAGTGATGGTGATGTACTGGGAGTTGCTCCGCAATATTGCGGTCACATCCAGGGCATCGATCCAACCGGGATCATTGTAAAGGTTGATCCGCATGAGTGCATCTTCACCTGGGGATAGCAATCCATCCCCATTGTCATTTGACAAATATAGGCTGTACGAATTATAGGATAGTCGCGGGTATAGCAATCGTGCGAGCGCATTATAGATATTGATGCGTCCCGTTCCCAATTGACCGGCAAAATTTGGGTTCAAATGATCGATAGAATCGGTAGTGGCCAAAATACTTTGCACCAACCATAGATTGGTTGCTTCAGGATGAGCTGCTTTTAACAAGCCAAAACATGAGGCAACAATCGGCGAAGCCATGGAAGTACCGTCCCATGACTGGTATGAACCTGCTGTTGTATACACTGTACTGAGGATGTTTTCGCCGGGGGCACTGATGTTGACACCAGAAAAATAGTTAAATTGCCCGGGTTGGCCTGATTCACTTCCATAATTTGCCCAGCTAAAATTGTCACCACTTCCCAGAGCAGTAACAGAAACTATTTTATCGTAACCTGAAGGATAATGATGTGAATTGGATGGTGTGCCATTATCATTTCCATTGCCTGCTGCAGCCACGGTAACCGCGCCATAGGTGTCAAACGCCAAATCCGCCACTGCCTGGTCAGAAGAACTGTATCCAGTCCCCCCCCATGATAAATTGATGATATCCGCTCCTGCTTTTGCTGCGTAAAGTATCCCTGTATAGCCCCCCGAGATACCTCCATTGCCCTCATCATAAAGGACTTTCACACACATGAGTGCACCATTGTAGATGGCACTGGCTACGCCAACACCATTATCAGTGGTTGCACAGAGGAGCCCTCCCACATGAGTACCATGCATCTTATTGCCTGAATCTGCAGGTCCGGTAAAGGTTCCCATGGGATCATTGTCCGGGTCATTGCCACTGGTAGTTCCAGCAACATCCCACCCAAAAAGATCGTCAACATAGCTTGAAGGACTAGAATCCCAATCGTCTGCATCAATTCCATCCATGAAGGGTGAAGTTGAATGGAGGGCATCCTGTAGATTAATTGTCCCATTACCATCATAATCAGACAGTGAGGCAGTGACTTCCTCAGGGGTGACAATGCCATCAGAGTCGGTATCGACTGAACTAAAAATCTCAGCAGGCACTTCTGCTTGATTGATCCATATGCGATCCCGCAGGTCAGGGTGAGTGTACTGGACACCCGTATCCACACTGGCCAGCACAATCGCTCGATCACCTGGCAACGACCCACCGGCAATATCAAACATATCCCATGCTTCCGGTGCTTTTATTTTTGGGAGGTGCCACTGATTTGAAAAACGTGGATCATTTGGAGAATAAACTGGTCTGTAGATGGCTTCTTTCTCCGCATAAAGTATACTTTGCTCTTTGCTGAAATCAGCAATGACCTGGTCAAGATCAGTTCTTCCAGGAGCCAGGTTCAACCGGTAAATATTTGAGAGAATAATATCACCTGACATGTCATCAGGCGTGGATCCGGGAAGATATTGCTCCATTGTTATAATTTCACGGACGGCGAGCAATCTATCAATACTGGCGACTCCCGTTGAGATGTTGCCAGATTTCAAATCAATCTGTTCAATTAAAATATCTGGTTGGAAACAAATCAGCAGGCGGTCACCATAGTAGGCTTCCCTATGGGGTGAGCTACCATATCCAAGGGATACGAGTAACAGTAAACTTGTGAATAAATACTTTTTCATGCTTTTCCTTAATCGCCGTGATAAAACCAAACGAGCTGAAAACCTATCCGGATCTCCAGCTCGTTCAGATATAGGTTTATTTAAACTATTTGAGCAATATCATCTTTCGAGTCAAGTTTACATTGCCCGTGCTCAAGGTATATATGTAAATACCGGAACTCATGTGAGATCCATCCACACGAAGTCTGTATGAACCGGCACTCTGATGCTCTTGTACCAGAACATCTACCTGCCGACCACTGAGGTCAAATATTTTCAATTCCACATTACCGGACTCTGGCAGCGTGTATGAGATCTCGGTGCTGGGATTGAAGGGATTTGGATAATTCTGTTCCAGGCTGTACTCCGTAGGAAGTACACCCTGAC
>CAZVSF010000209.1:0-5550 GCA_964630195.1 uncultured Lentisphaeria bacterium | reverse complement strand
CAGGTTTTCACCAAATTTGATGTATATCTCATGATCAAGATAGAAATGCTGACGCCCGGTTAAGGTCCTCCAGGGTACCAGTTTCTCGTAATTGTAGGTAAAACCTGCATAGGTCTTTTCATCCGCAATTACTCCCGACCACACCGGGGAGCTATGATAGCGCTTGGGTTGAGCTTGCAAATCCTTGAAATTCATCCTGATATTTCTGTAGCCGTCTGATAGATCAGTCAGCTTCAAACCTGTACGCTCCTCCGCATTCTTGTACGCTCTGTCTGCCAACTCCCCATTGGTAACTGATGAAAGTTTGAGAATCATGTTAATGGCCTCTTCATCATCGCCAACTGATGGGTAAAACTCATCTCCAACCTGAGTGAGATGATTCTTATCTTCCATCATTTTATCGTAGAAATCGGCACATTGGTAGGGATTTCCATGAGCACCCAAACCATTGTTAATGCCCCTTCCAAGGCTAATGAACTTGTCATATATTCTGGTATAATCGCGCTCTATTAGCACCATATTGTGCATGGTTTTTCCTGGCTCCATCTCGCATTCCCCTTTGCTCCAGTCTTTTACCGAGGATTGCGCAATTTCACCAGGAGAATCATGGGCAATCGGAGTATTGATGATGTCAAGAACAGGTTCCGGCAAGAAATCCGTCGCTAATTCGCTGGTCTTTCTGGCAATTTCCCTGAAAATGGCCCAGTCGCTTTTAGCCTCCCAGGAAGGAGGCACTGCCTGGCCTAGTGGATGAATGAAAGAATGCATGTCACTGGAATTCAAATCCTTCTTTTCGTACCACATGGCTGCCGGGAGAATAATATCAGAATAAAGTGCTGAACTGTCCATTCTGAAATTCAGATCAACAATCAAATCCATCTTGCCCACCGGGGCCTCATCCTGCCAGACTACATCTTTCACCAGATCTTTGGCCACTTCGTCAGCAATTACTTTATGATGCGTGCCGAGATAATGCTTGTTGTAAAACTCATGTCCTTTCGCACTTGAGAACAAGGCATTTCCACGCCAGATGTACCACACTCTTGGGAAGTTCAACTCATTATCAGGATCTTCAACTGAATAAGAGATTTCCTTTTTCTTGAGTTTTTTTAGCAAATATTTCTTGATTTCATCTGGAGTAGTGGCGCCATTTGATTTTGCTTCGGCTGATATTTCCAGCGTATTCTTATCGAACTGAGGATAAAAAGGCAACCAGCCATTCTTAACGGATTTTACTACCATGTCAGCAGTATGCAATTCGCTGAGTTCATTCTGGGGTGACGGATTATACTCAGATTGTTTCCCATCGTACCTCCATTGATCAGAATTCATATAATGCCAAATCGGTGCTTGTTGAAGTCTTGGTGCGGCCTGCCAGTCTTTCCCGCTCATTAAGGCCCCCCATGAATCAACCGGTGCACATTTTTCCTGTCCCACATAATGGTTCATTCCGCCTCCGTTTTTTCCCACACATCCGGTGAGCATCAGGCTCATAATAGCCGCCCTGTATATCAGGTTTCCATGGTACCAGTGATTGATTCCAGCCCCGATTAGAATCATGCATTTCCCTTCAGTTGCCACCGCTGTGTTTGACCATTCCCTGGCAAACTTGATGACATTGTCGGCAGATATTCCGGTGAAAATCTCCTGCCAGGAAGGGGTATAGGCTGATCCCTTATCCTCATAAGAATCTGGATAAGTGCCTGTTAAACCACGATCCACCCCGTATTGGGCCATAATAAGGTCGTACACCGTGCATACCGCAACTTTCCCATCGACTGTATCCATGATACGCGCCGGGACTCCACGTTTCGATTGTACTTCACTCGCATAATCAGTGAAATTCACCAGATACTGCTCGTCGTGCTGATCCAGAAAACTAAGCAGTGGTTTATATTCCAGGTTGGTTTCAGGATCTCTGTAATTCATGTTCCAGTTACCCTTTTGGCTTTGCCAGCGATGGCCTGAACTTCCACCCGGGCAAACAGGTTCGCCATTCTCTTCATTGATGATCAGGAATTTCCAATCAGCATTTTCGATGTTGGCATATTTTTCTAATCGTCCGGAACGTAACAGCTGCCCGGGTTCATATCCATTAGGGCCCTCAACCAATTCAACCAGATAGGGACTATCGGTATAGCGTTTGGCATACTCAAGAAAGTACGGAACCTTCTTCTGATGATGATATTCCTGCAGAATAACATGAGTAACCGCCATCCAGAAAGCACCATCCTGTCCGGCATGAACCGGCATCCATTCGTCGGCATATTTGGCCGCCGCGTTAAAGTCTGGTGAAAAAACAATGGTCTTGGTTCCATTATGCTTGGCCTCAGCAAAGAAGTGCACATCGGGTGTTCGCGTTTGTGTCACATTTGACCCCATGGCCACGATAAACTTTGAGTGGAACCAATCGGCACTCTCTGCCACGTCGGTTTGCTCTCCCCAGATCTCCGGGAAGGCTGGTGGCAAATCACAGTACCAATCGTAAAAACTCAGGGCGGCTCCACCCATCAACTGCAGGAATCGGGCCCCACCGGCGTAACTGATCATTGACATGGCCGGGATGGGTGAGAATCCTGCTAAGCGATCCGGTCCAAACTTTTTAACGGTATACAAGTTGGCAGCAGCCATCATTTCCAGCGCTTCATCCCAACTTACCCTTCTGAGTCCACCCTTGCCCCTCGCCTCCTGGTAAGCTCGTCGCTTTGCCTGATTTTCCTGAATGCTGGTCCAGGCTTCAATGGGGGACATACCACCCTCACGGGCATCCTGATAAGCATCGAATAAAGCCCCACGTACCATAGGATATTTGATTCTGATCGGACTGTACAAATACCAAGATGCAGAGATTCCTCTCTGGCAACCCCTTGGCTCATAGGGTGGTATATTCTGGTCAATGATCGGATAATCGATGGATTGCGTTTCCCACACCACGATCCCGTTCTTGACGAATACCTGCCAACTGCAACTGCCGGTGCAGTTAGCTCCATGGGTCGTTCTCACCACCTTGTCGTACTGCCAGCGGTTTCTGTAGAAATCTTCCCATTGCCTGGTTTTGGGGGAAATAAGGTCTTTAATCCAGCTCATGATAGGTGTATATGCTTAGGACATTTTTACTCTTAATTGTCTCTTGAGGATGGCCTCGTTTACATTGTGTTTTTTCTTCTCACTCCAGATGATCATGATCAGAAAAGCAATCATGCAGGCAAGAATGATTCCACCGATGAACAACATGGTAGAATCAGATTTCGGCGTAGAACTGTTATTTGCGTCCTCAAGAAATGCTGCAATACTGGCAATCTCCTCTTTACTTAAGGGGCGTGTGTGGTATTCCATTTCCATGATGGCTGACGAGGGTGTGGTGATAAAACCTTTCAGTCCGGCCATTCCATTGTATTTTGTAAAGGCAGCTGTGAGATCGGTGCCCAGACTACCGCCAGGTTTTAATCCCTCATAACTAACGTGATGACACGCAAAACATGATAGGCCCCCTTCAATGAAACTTTGCTCACCGGTGAAGAGTTTTTTCCCTACCGGGATCAGTACTGCCTTTTCTTCTTGAGTTAGTGGAACTTCCGGAGCAACCGGTGCAGGCACTTCCCCGCCCCCCGCTTTGATGATGTACGTAATCAACTCGGTTAACTGGCCGGGATTGAAATCAAAATTCTGCATCTTGATTTTATTGTACTCCTCGAAATTTGCAATGGCTTGCTCGTCTCCTGATGCGATAAGTTTCTCAGAGTTCAGAATGAAAGACTCGATCCATTCCATCGACCGCCTTGTTTCAACACCTTTAAGATCGGGACCTACCTTTCTCCCTTCACCAATAGTATGGCAGGCTAGGCAGTTTTTGAGAAAGATTTCTTCTCCGGTCTGAGCAACTCCAGTATGCCCCAGGCACAAAATCAGCAATAAAAAACATAATATCTTCTTCATGATTATGTACATTAGGCAGGAAGATCAAAGGCTGTTTGCCATGCAATATCTCCTGGTTTAGTTTTCATAAACAGCTTCAATTGTCTCTTATTTTCTTCTACATCAATTACTTTTCGCTCTGCAACCTGTGATAGACCATTATTTACATCATTAACTTCATCCCCACAGCGTGGCATAAAGGGATAGCTAATCGTAATTTGTTGATCTGGATCATGACAGAGACTCAAAGCCACATTAAAAAGGAACATCTCAAACATCTCCACCAATTCTGCTTCTTCAAGCTTGCCTAAATCTTCTTCACCAACCGTTTGCACCCATTCCTCGAATCGTTTACTGGTTTTGGTTCTAAGTTCATCATGGATGGATGCAGGAAATGGAGATCTCAGATGATCATGATCAGTAAACCAATATCGATATCCCTCTTCTAGCATTTCGTTTAGCATTTTATTCCTGAATTTTTTCTATCGTAGTAATACCAGTTCAGACCAAGACAAATCAGATAGTAAATCGCAAACCCATATAAAGCATATTCAGGAGTCCCGGCAGCAATTTGTTTTCCGAAAACTTTAGGAATGATGAAGGCACCATATGCCGCAATAGCAGAGGTCCAGCCCAAAACCGGTCCTGCGAGTTTTTTATCAAAAATATATGGGATGGATCGGAAGGTGGACCCGTTTCCAATTCCTGTCGTTGCAAAAAGGACCATAAAACAAGCAAAAAATGGCCACCAGTATTCTTCTGGGCTTGCACTTCCTTTGGCTGCTTTGATGAAATAAGCAACAGCAAGGGCAGCAATGATCTGGAATAAGGTACTAAATGTGGTGACCCGAGAACCAGAATTGACTTTGTCTGATAACCAACCTCCAACCGGACGAATCAGGGCACCGATTACCGGGCCAAGAAACACCCACATCAGGAAGTTAGGTGCATTTGGGTTAATAAACTCGGGATTGCTACTATCGCTGTAAACAAATATATCCTGACAGAGCTTTGGGAATGCAGCTGAAAATCCAATGAAGGATCCAAAGGTCATGGTATAAATAATCGTCATGATCCAATTGTGCTTGTCCTTAAAAATGGAGAACTGCTTGTTCAGGTTGCTTTGCATTTCTCCGGGCGTGGCATACTTCATCAGCAGCACGGTAAGAATCACTACCACTGGCAGTACAATCCACATATTGATTTTCAATCCAAGCAGTAACCAGGCTCCGAGACCTGCTGCAATTAATCCTAAAAGAACCAGATAGAGCGTTTTAGTAATGCCCTGAAAGGTGGTTGGAAGCTTGGGAGTACCGCTTATAACATTATTCATTCCGAAAAATGCTGCAACTGAACAAATAACAAGCAGGGGTACCCATACCCATCCTGCATTTTGTATCCCTGTTAATGCTCCAGAGCTTAGTATGTTACCATCATTATCAATTGCACTAAAAAGGGTGAGGCCGACAACCAATGGAATGGTTTTTTGCATGACCCCCACACCCAGATTTCCGATTCCGGCATTAAATCCGAGGGAGGTACCCTGCACCCGCTTGGGAAAGAAGTAGCTGATATTGCTCATCGAAGAAGCGAAATTCTCTTCCTCGTATCCTGATACGAGCGCGCTGCGTGACC
>CAZVSF010000208.1:0-5552 GCA_964630195.1 uncultured Lentisphaeria bacterium | reverse complement strand
GCAGAACTCATTAAGCCCAGCCCCCTTGGTGGATATGAAAGTCTCGCAAACCGGATTCACTATCCTCGCGAGATCCGTGAGTCTGGTGTTGAAGGGAAGGTGGTCATAGATGCCCTTATCTCAGAAGCTGGGGAGGTTAAACAAACCCGGGTCAAAGAGTCCCTCCATCCAGAGCTGGATTTGATCGTAAGCAACGCAATAAAAAGAAGCATGTTTGAGCCAGCTACAAGGGCGGGGAAACCGGAAGAGGTCTGGATTTCCATGCCAGTTGTTTTTTCGCTGAGTGACTGGAAATCGAAAACGACCCCTTTTAGTGATTTCAACATGACCATCCATCCCGACCCAACCTACAAGAATTTTGATCTTGATATCCGTGCTCACATCAAAGATGGTATTGAATTACCACTACGAATTGAATGTTTGTTGCCCTTTAATGCCACCCGTCCATGGGTAAAAGCGGATAGTGGGCAACATTCGGAACCAGCAACAGTGCGGGACAGTAATGGCGACTGGCTTATTTTTCAGGCAAATCAAGGAGAGCTGGTCTTCGGATTTGCTTATAAAACAGTTGATGAGGTGCTTGGACAAAAATTTCAGTACGAATTTTCCATGAATCATGCCCTGCCAGACTGGGTGTTGAGCGTTGTTTATGACAGTCAGTCCGTGCATTTTTCTCGTACACCAGATAGAGTCGTTACGCCAGAAGATGGCCGCACTCACTTTGAGTTTGATTTTGAAGCTCTTGATATATATGAGTCAAGGTTTCTGGAGATAGACTTGCAGTAATTGAAAGATGAAGCCAAAGATGACTAGATTCCTCCTTGACAAAGCAACACTGAAGGACGACTTTTAGAGACTTTTAAAAATCAGCTGAATTTTATGTTTGATGCTTAAGATTTACTGCTAGTGATGTCATTATAAACAGTATAAAACGGAAGAAAATGTTATGGCAAAAGTACAGGGATATACGCGTAAAAAAACGATTATGGAGCAATACCCCAGCCGACAGGCGCTGGTGTATTCAGGCGCAGCCTTTCTCATTTTGGTAACGGGTCTCAGGACGGTTCTCTCCGTCGCCGAAGAAGGTTTTGGCTTTATCGAGTTTGTCACCATCGGTGCTCTGGCGGTTGAGTTTAGTCTCCTGCTTTTGTATGCCTTAACTATATATCAGGCTGGGAAGGAAACCTTTCTTATCACCCTCGAAGAAGAGGCTGCTGCAATGGAGGGCCATGGTGAGGATGCAGATGGTAGCCCCGCTCAAACAAAGGAGTTTGCTGTTCAATCAGCGGATGTCCCAGAGGTGGCTCGAGAGATCAACAAATTCACCAAACAGGCCAGCATCCTGATTGACAAGCTGGCTAAGAATGCTGAGCAAAGCGAAAATTTGAACCAGCATTTAAAAGAGCTGGCTGATGAGCAGATCAATATTCGAGTCCGAGACGAGATTCAACGATTGTTAAGCGCTAATATGAGTTCCAAATAAACCGACAGGAGTAGCCGCATGGCTGGTAAGAAAAAGTTCCAGGCTCGTGTCGAGGTTTATTTCATCATATATATCGCCACGATTGTCAGCTTCTTCGCTATCGAAGGTGAAGTCAAACATTTCAAAGACAACCAGAAGAAGATCCTTCTGGAAGTGTCAAAAGATAAAATTCAAAATTTGGTCAGGATTCGCAACGCTACGGATATCCACGGCAAAGATACCATCAATTTAAAGGTTTCTCTTGATGGGGCTTTTTCCAAAGATTCTTTTGAAGGTACGGTTCATCTTAATCCCATTGATGCACCAGAGGAATTGGGCCTGAAAGAGCTTTCCTATTCTCTTTCTCCCAGAAATCAGGACCCCGACAACAAAACATTCATTGCCATCATTCCAAAATCAGACTTCGATCTAAAAGCAGAAATATTATATCGAATGTCAGCTGATATCAAAGTGATGCCGGATGAAGCTCTGGTCGAAAAAGAGCTGGAGAAATCGTACACGGATAAAACCATTGTCCACAAAATTATGGATGCCATGACAGATGTTGGCGAAATCTCGCTGGAGAAGAAGTTTCAGAACACCCTGGATCCTGCTGGTGGAGCTATTCAGGCACCCTTTAACATCACGGTGGACCGGCCAAAGGTCAGTATTGTTGAAGGTTTGCCCTGGGAGGTTCGCGTTATCATTGGTGGTATTGCAGACGCGGATGATCTGGAACTATCAGCAATACGTGGTGCCAACCTCGTTGGGAATCTGGATGCGGGTACACCAGTATCGGTGGTAACAGGTCGTGGGCGCAAGGATGGTAAGATTGTCTTGCGGGGAACACGATTATCAGATGAAGAAACATCAGATGTGGAGTTCCAGCTGCAGGTAAGACCCCCTGTTTGGCAGAAAGCGCCGTCTATCAATGAAGCCTATGTTGGAGACCCCTTTATCTTTGAAGGCGCACTTCGGGACATTCCTTCCTCAGAGACGTCTATTCGTGTCGGTGGAACTGCGGTCCGGGGGGGAATTATGCCTGGTACCGTTGCCCAATTACCAGAATTATCGGAAGAGGGAAGCATCACCTTCCAGGTTCTGGTCGATGGACGAGAAGTCAAAGGGATGAATCATTCGGTCACAGTGGTTAAACCACCACCGCCGAAGGTTTCAATCAATCCGGTGGGTCGCGATGGCAACTATTTAACCTTTGAGATCACCACCTATGGTAAGAATAACAGTATCCGTCGTTTTCGGAAAAAGGGTGGTATTGGTTCGAATCGCCAGATGGGTGAACCACAGGTGCTGGGTAGCCGTAAGGTCTATCGCTGGGAGGTTGAGCTGGAAGAACCCTTTGACGAACTTGAGTCCCAGGAAATTAAATTTAGTGTAGTTGATCAAAACAAGAGTTCAACATCATACCGAAAGATATTTATCTATAACTATTAAAAGAAAATCAGGTATTAATACGTTGGAAGAATTGATATGAAGGAGGGATCAGTGAAAAGACTAAACTTCATCGTCTTGCTCTTAACACTTGTCTTTGTCTCCACCATGTGGGCGCAAAGTTTTCAAGAAACAGGCAAGCTGGAATGGATTGTAAAAGATCGTGAATTCAGCCGATCATTCATGGAAGCTTACATTGATACCCTCATGAAAATTGATGATATGGCTGAATTGGAAGTGCAGGAAACGGACGAACTGCGCGTGATCGTGGCTATCGATGTAGAAGGCAATGCCATGCTGGAGAGTATTTATGCCAAAGGGCGTAGCGGTGTATTAAATAAGCTGGTTGGTACCGTTTTAGATAGCATGGATGTAGACATGGTAAAACGCATTCAAAGTCGTAAATACACCTGGGATTATCTCTCTGCAGTAGATGTTGGCGGGGGTCGTGGTGATGTGATCAATGTTTTTGAGGAGCGCAGCAACAAGCAGGTTCGTGATGCTTTCTGGTGGACCCATAGACGCGTTGACATTTCTGTTTTCCCCAGAATATTTATTCGTGTGAATCCTAATTTTGCTATTGCCACTGAATTTGGCAGACAGGATCTGGGTTTTCCTGCTGCAGCTTCCAGGACCCTCAACATGGGATTGGCAACTGAGGTGCTAAAATTTTATGTCACCTTACCGGCATCTTATCTCAATCTTACCAAGAATAGTAATTCCCCACTTGAGGGTACTTTTGGTGGTGTTCTGAAATTTGATTCTCCCAATTTCGGTGGTAGTCTTTCTTTCCAGGATATGAACTTCCTGGGTAACACAGACACGACAGGATTTCTGAATCCCTCCAACGCTGTGTACAATCCAGCATCAGGTCAGTTCTATTATAGCTTCACCAGCCGTATAGGCAGTACTGCCGATCAGCCTGGTTTTGTACCACTGGGCTCCCTGCGTCTTCAGATAGGTTTCACCTATATGCAATTCGCCTATGGTCAGGTTATTGACACGGAAGACGGTATTTCAGATGGTATCGGTGCTTATACCCTTCTAGATAAGAGTGACCCACTGGCATCAACATTTGGTTTGTTCAGAGCTGAATATGCATCAGATATGAATGACCGCTTTTTTAATAAGATCAAGATGGCAGCCCAATTGAACATCGGCTTGAATGGGTTTGGAGGTTTTGACTTTACGACAGCATACACCATTACGGAGTGGCTGGGCGTTAATCTGAACATGACCTACTTCTGGAGCCCCATGACGTTCAGTTACCCCGATCCTACACCAGGTGAAACCACCACGCTTGAATATGATTGGGAACCTGGTTTCTATATTGTCCCATCATTAGCATTGTACTTCTAGGAGGATTTGAAAATGACTTTATCAATTCGCAAAGCACTCCTGGTAGCACTGATCATTCTTATCACACTACCCACCGTGTGGGCACAACCAAAAGCGCCACCCATGCTGGATCCTCGCCGTTTTGAAGCATGGACGGTTGAGTATGAACCTTTTCGGCTGCTCATCGAAAATGCTGTCGAAGAATATATAACGCTGAATGATTCGGATTTACCACCCATCGCAGCCTCAGATAATGTGATAGCGGTGCGCTCAAAGTCCGGGCAAAAACAACTCTATCAGATTCGATACGGTACAGTTTCAGAGGGATATACTGTCATTGATAATATGGAAGTGAAATGGGTGTTGGGTGCCACGTTGGCCAAGACCATTTCAGAGAAGGAAACCTATTATCATCTGGAGACACAGGAACCCTATGAAACCACCAAGCATCGGCCGGAGATCGATTATCTCGAGGTCGAGTCATTCTGGACCCATACGGACTTGCAGATCGGGACTGATCGCCTGGTCTATCTCTTTGGAAAGTCGGGTGGAATCACAGTTGAATGGGGTAACGAACTTTTTGGTCGACCCTATGGTGAGGCAGGCTTTGCCCGCGTCGGCGTGATCACGCCTATTTTTAAAATGGGACTTCAGGTTCCTTCCCCTTCAGTTCCATTGGGGGTCCGAATTGGAGCCGATGGTAGTGATGACCAGCTCACCGGAGGTATTGGTGGTTTTGGAGCTTTCAAATATAAGGTCCTATATGGGGAACTGTTTTTTCAATCGTTGGAGCCTGCCTTTGCCAGTGGAAATTTCATAAACAGCTATGACCTGGGTGGTTTGATCAATCTTAGTTTTAATACGACCCTGTCTGGTATTCCCATGGGTGATAAACGTCTTTTTGCAGGTGCTCTGCAGATACGCCTGGGTGGCGTGATCGCCAGGGTAGATCACAGTAAAATTGTGAATGATCGGGTGGCTTTTCAAAACTTGAAGCGCAGCTATAATGTAGCCACAGGCAATACCACGGAGGAATTTAAAAACGGAGATGCTGCTTCCCTGGAAGAGTCAGGCGTCTTTTTGAGGGTAGACTATGCCTCGCCACTCATCGAAAAGCGCTTTCCCAGACATGAAGCAGTTTTTCAAATTTCTGGTCCCAGCATCATGGCCAAGTATATCTATAATGTCAACCATACACTGGGTCTACCGGTCAGTCTACTCGTGTATTCAAGCGACAATGAGTGGTCACCCAGTGCCGCAATACTGGTTGGTTTTAAATTGAGGCTTGATCAAAATTAGTTAG
>CAZVSF010000207.1:0-5573 GCA_964630195.1 uncultured Lentisphaeria bacterium | reverse complement strand
TCCACCTTTACTTCATCAATACCATTTTCTTGCTGAAGACCTGATCACCTGTCTGCAAGCGATAGATATAGGTACCACTGCTGATCTCCCTGCCATTCTGATCCAGGCCATCCCAGCTGGTGCTCACATATCCAGCGGGAACATAACCATTGACAAGCGTACGAACTTTCTGTCCGAGAAGATTGTAGATCTCAAGGGAGACTTCTGATGCTTCCGGGAGCGCAAATTCGATGGATGTCGTTGGGTTGAATGGGTTGGGATAGTTCTGAGACAGTCCATAAGCTGTGGGGATCGCCTCAAGAGCATCAACAGAAACGATGGAAGTGGTGATCACATTGGTCGTTTCACTCATATTCCCATTGGCATCCACTGCGCTGACGGCATAATAGTAGGTCTGACCGATGGTCACATCCTCATCCTGGTAAGCTGGTTCCACCGTTGCATAAACGGAGGCATCAGTGAAATCAGGATTGGTGGCACGATAGACTTCAAAGTACTGGAAGTCATCATCCATACTCATCTCCCAGCCGATTCCTACACCATCCTCTGTGGAGCTGAGGAGCGTGAGCTGTCCAGGAACACCTGGATGGATATTATCGATAGAGTAACCTCCCATAGGTGGGCCATCCATATATCCGAATGCATCCCAGTGTCCTGTAACCATGAATAGACTCACAAAATCAGCTGGATCAGTCACGTAGGCATTGGAATCCACCAGGGTTGGAGCGACCAGCATGTACTCACTGAAATCATGGTTGGGAATATAATCCACAAAATCAAAGGCGTCTCCCATGGGAGTATGCGTCATCCTCCATATACTATAACCTGCAAAGGGACCCCAGTCAGTTCCACCTGGCCAGAAGTTCATACGGACTTGTCGTCCCTGATCATTGGGCTGATCAACGATAAAATTGAACATTGGTGGCATCGCAAACTGGTGGAAATCCAGATAGAAGTCCATGGATATCCAGTTATCTGAAATGTTGATAGGCTGCATTTCTGATGGTTGATGATCCTGAGCAGAAGCCCATATATCATAATCACCATTCATGGCAGGAATTTCATAATATCCCTCATCGTCAGTGTTACCCCAGAACATCATGGAATCAGCCAGTCTGAATAAGGTCACATCCGCATTTTGAATTGGATAACCCTGATCAGAATCGTATACAAATCCATCGACACCGCCATCTGGAGTCATAAGGGGCACTTCAATGTAAACTGTGTCATCCTCCACAATGATGCCATGTAGCCAGAAAGAGATGAAATCGGGATGCTCTACAAACAGACTGTAATCGCCATTTGGCAGATCGAACATGAATTCACCAGAATCATCGGTATACCAGTGCCATCCCATTTGTTCACTATTGATGTAAACATTTGCATCGGCAAGCGGTTGACCAGTGTCGAAATCAAAGACAAGACCTGCAATCACGCCATCTACCTCAAACGCCTCGAGATAGAAATCATGGAAGACAGGTCCACCTGTAAGATCAACATCATACCAATCATCATAGTAATCCTGAGCATGTGCTGAGATTGTATAGTAACCATAGGGGACATCAAAATGGTAGAAACCCATATCGTCTGTCTGAGTATCACCACCCCAATGTTGATTCCCTATACTTACGTGAGCATCTTCAATTGGGTTCCCAAATTGATCAAATACGTAGCCTTCAATAAAGGTATCAAATCCAATTGGCCAGAGGATAACATCATAGTCAATTTGCATTCCATCAACCAGTACTGAATCAACACCATCCATATACCAGGCCATGCCCCCAGCCATTATCTCATAGAGACCGTCTGGTACCCAGATTTCGTAATAGCCATCCTGATCCGGTCCAGTATGATATTCGTGTCCAGTATCAAGATTTCGGAGACCCATCCCAATTTCCCTTGGATCATTGATGGGAGCACCGGTCTCTCCGTCAATGAAATAACCATTGAGCCCTCCGAACAGGGTGACGAGATGAATGTCTTCGTCAGTTGCACCTGCTGGGACGTCCCAATTTTCAGACACTTGAACCACATTGTCCATATCGTGTAGCTTTGCATCCATGTCATACAGAGTACCACCCATATCCAGAACTGGAAGCACATAGAGTCCATCTACATCACTCATGGTGATGGAATATCCATAATCGGGGTGCCAGGCAAAAACAGCACCGTCTGCCAGGGGAGTTTCATCCAGGAACAGACCTCCAGAAATGGAGCTATTGGTTGTATGAAGAAATATATCATGGTCAACAATTTCATCTTCATTGACTTCGATTTCATCCATAAAGGGTAGCATATATGATCCAGGTAGTGACCGCCAGTCCACTTCAACATCATACCAGCCAGGCATGACACCAATACTGTAAAACCCATATTCGTTGGTCCATGCAGTGAAATCTGGCCCGGGACCATGAGCCATTACTTCAACATCAATGAGTGGTTGGTTCATTTCATCTAGAACATAGCCTTGAATGATGCTGCTGGGTGTTTCATAGATAAAGTCAACGAAATCAACATGACCATAAACTTCTAACTCATAATTTGTTTGAGCGGGTATCAGACCATCAGTTGCTCCAAGATGGTCTTCAGAACCAACATAAACCCAACCGCTGTCTGGAAGATCCAGATGATAGTAGCCAGTACTATCAGTGACACCTATGATTGAAGGTCCTTCATCATCCCATTCCATTGAGGCGTAGACAATGATATCAAGTAAAGGTGCCATACCATCAGTTCCGTCATATACAAAACCCGATACTGAAAAGGGCGTGGGTAGACTATAAAATGTGACTGAGACGTCAGCATAGTCCATGCCAGAGAAGATCGCAAAAATAAGATCGCTGGCAAAATAGTTGAGCCCATCGGCCATCTCATCATCATAGGTGAATCCAAAAATACCATCAGTTGGATCTTCATCATGCACATCATTATCCATGAATTCATATTCTTCAAGAGGGATGTCGTTATCATCCCAGAAACCGTCATGGTTGGTATCATAGAAAATGACCAGAGCACCAATAGGATCATCATCCAGGGAGGCTTCAAAATAAGGATTGGATCCAACTTCCAGCGTGTCTGCATCAAGACCATTGACAGTGAGATCTAAAGTAGAAGGTGTATCGTCAAAAATATTTGAGCCATCAGTCTGGATCAGATAATCAAACTCAATGTATGTGTTCCAGGGCTCGACATAGGTCACTTCCAGAGCAACATACATATTTGAGGTGCGGGTATATACTACCCAGATATTATGTAATCCTAAAGGCTGGCCGTCATTGCCACCCAACCAGGACCATGTGGCTGCGGTCCACATGAAATCGAGATCACCCCAGATGGGTACCGTAGTCACATCGTCCAACGAACCAGAGTCAGCTAGCCAAAATAGCATGCTCGGATCTGAATAGTTAGCATACTCATTGCTAAAATTAGTACCTTCATTATTGGTGATCCTAATATCCATACCCAGAGAGTCAGCACTGTTCTCGCCTGTCAAAAAATTGAAGTAGAGCAGTGTATCACCTGCTGCAGCCATTACCCCACTACCAAAAATCACTTCTCTCAGGCTACTGCTTTGGCTAGTCTGAGGTATTTGAATTTCACTCCGGCTTCTACCGATGCTATGGCTTCGGGTAAGTGTAGGTGCTTTTTCCCCTGTCACAGCGGCAAGCGCCTTGCTCAATCTGAGCATACGTTCCTGCTCCGGGGTCGCATTCACCTCCATGCTATTTGCCTTAAGCTTTTCGGCTAAGTCGTTTTGACTTTGCATTTGCCGAATTTGCTTAAGTCGCTCGATATCAGGCGCTGAACCCGTATCGTTGGCCAGCAGCAACATCGGCATGGCCAATATCGTGATCGACATAATAAGTAACCATGTCATTCCTTTGGATTTGATGGGAAGCATCATACGTCCTCCATATTTGTTAGTAACAACCGAATTTAGCTCAATGAAAGGGAATAATAGTGATGTGGCACACAGATTCACCCTATCCATATCCCCATATGACATAGGTCAAATATAAATAATTTAAAGGTAGGTAAACACAAATAAAACTTGCACTTGCGACACTCAATTGATGCTTGAGTGAAGTACCAGCTACCGGGCTATATCATTGACGAAAATATGAGCGTATGAGCGCTGGGATGATCAAGGTGGATCTGGATAAAAAATGTAGGTGGAGCACCCTCGTTCGCTCTGGATTTGCTGATGCAATTCCTGGCGGGGCTGACCTTTGAGATAGGTGGTAAAAAAATTCAGCGTATTTCGCCGCATGACATTATTAAGCCAGATCGGATCCTGAACTTTGGTGTATCCGATGAGCAGTGAAAAAGGTGTGAAGAGCGGCATATCAGTGAAATCAGTGTGAAAGGTTCCCGGGATAAGCAGTTTATATATGGGACCACTGCTATGTGCAAATAATTTGTCCATGCGAGCATAATTCTCCGGTTCAGACCATTCTTTTTGTCCCAGATGAAACACCGGCTTGCTGAGACCTCTAGTGATAATTGAATCTGGTACAGGGCTATACCAGCCATCCAGTATCATGGCAGCACGGATCCGCTTGTCTATCGCCATGGTGTTGATCGCTGCTGCTGCACCCAGTGAATGACCCATGACGCCTATTTTACTTGTATCCATTTGAATATCCTGCAGAAGAGGTGGTGTACTACCTTTCTCCGCCTGATCAAGTATGAATCTCAGATCATCTACCAGAATGTAAAGCTTTGTCAGGTCTATTGTGTTTAAAAAATCAGCATTGAGGGAGCGTCGGTTGCCCGCCTCATATTCAGCCGGTTCTCCCTCATCAAAGATGGTAATGTTTGCTCCATAGCTATGGTCAGGGGCTAACACAATATAGCCATAGCTGACCAGCTCTTCGATGAGTGCCGAGTTCTGAAAACGCATCCCACTCAAACCATGGGAAAATAGAATGACTGGAAAGGCTTCCTCCACCTCAAATCCTGAAGACGTCGCCGAAGCATTTGTCCGAACCGTATCAAAATGCTTGATCAGGGATAAAGGGAGTCCCAGCTGCTTTGCAATGGCAGGGAGTCTCAGCTCAGCATCATCGATATAGGGAAGCCGGGTGATATCATCGTGCTTCACAATGGGGAACCACACCTGCACGACAATTTTTCGATAATCCCGCTCCGGCGTGAAGGTCTCGTCCCGGCTGCTGTCAATCCAGGTTGCACTGCGTGTGCCAACGCCATAGGGACCTGTTGGCTCTGGTAGATCAGAAAATGGAGCCACTGCCTTGAAAAAAATCGAGCAATTACTTAAACTTATCACAATGAGTATAAGGGTCAAGCGTGTCAGCAACTTCCGGCGATTGCAACAATTTGTCATGGTCACAAAATAGTCCAAGTGCATCCCCTGCAAAATCTATTTTGAAATCACCTCTCTTGATAATTATACCTGCGTAGCATGCTGTGCGGCGCCCGAAAGAATCCATTAACGCTTTATTCCACAAGCTCAATTCCCTTCAGAAGTTCCCCCGAAAATTGAGTTAAAAAGACCTTAAAGTATTGGTGAGTTGTCGTTTGCGAGTTTTCTCAAGTGGCGGAGTCTGTTT
>CAZVSF010000206.1:0-5649 GCA_964630195.1 uncultured Lentisphaeria bacterium | reverse complement strand
GTGTCGTAAACATGATATACCTCCGAATGAACGTTCTTCTAAAAATATTGTGTTTTCTCCAACGCTTGCACCAAACATGGCTAGATCGCAGTGTCTTGTAGCACCTACCCCTCCCTGTTGCTCTGAGGATACGTGGGATTTTATAACTCCGGGGCTTGCATGGCATATGTCCCCGAATTTTGCAATCGCTTTCCATACATCCTCTTTTGATGCGTTTATTTCAATTTCTCTTGAAATTCTTGTCATGTCGTATTTGTTTTAAGTGAATGAATTATTATGTTCATGGGTTCTAAATTTTATTTTTATTGGCAAACACTTTTGACTAGGATAAGTTCGTCATAATCTATAAAAGTAAGCTGAGAATACATGATATTTCCAAGAACAAAGTTGTTAAATGTTAAGTTTCAAATAACCATAATGCATAATCACTAATTGGAAACGAACCGATTCATCTGCCACAACATTTCTTCGTAACTTTATCCATTATGTGCGGAAGATCATCCATCACCCTTCAGGAGGCCCAACTGGAAAAGGCCTTTAACGCTTCATTTTATCAGGATGATGTCGTCAAATATCATCCATCTTTCAATATAACGCCTACCCATTTCATACCCATCATCACCAGTCATGATCCCAAAGTGATCAGGATGGCACATTGGGGTTTTCAAAGAGAGTGGAAAGACTTTAAGACAGGCAAGATCACCAATAAATTACTTTTCAATGCCAAAGGCGAGACGGTGCATGAATTAAGATCCTTCAAAGAGCAATTTGCGAACAACCAAAGGTGTGCCATCCTCTTTGATGGATTTTATGAATGGATGCAGACAGAGATAGGCAAGATCCCTTTTCGTATTTCTCTTAAGAATAGCCATCCTTTTGCTATAGCAGGTATTTGGGAGGAAAAGGAGTTAGAGGGCGTTACCACCCTTTGCGCTAACGTGATCACTACTAAGCCCAATGAGATGCTGAAATTGGTGCACAATAAACCCGGCAAAGAAAGAATGCCTGCTATTTTGTCGCCTGAGCATCAGTCTCAATGGTTAGATAATTCACTGTCCACACCAGCGGCCAAGGAATTGATCTGCACATATCCTGTTGAGGAGATGCTATGCCATCCGGTTACCAATGAGTTGAATGGCTCCTATATCAATGATCCCAAATTCATTGAGGTGGTTCATTATGATTTTAATGAGCTGGACAAGCTACTGGCAGCATCTGAGAAATTTGGATTTGTAGTAAGCCAAGACGCCACTTGACTACAGATGGTTCGTAGCCGTGTTACTACTACTTGTCATTAAATAATTGCATTAATAACTTCGTCATCAATCACTCCATAGGACATTTCATAAAATGCGCATTTATTTTTTTGTAAATCAAGTACTTGGCTTGCCATTTCCGTATTGCAAACGTTGGTTTTGGCTAAGGTAATATATTCCCGGAAAGAGGAATATTCCCAATCCTCCATTTTCTTTACATGCCCACCCTTTAGTGGATTTTGATGGATATAATTGAAACAAAAAAATGGATAATCTTTATTTTGTTTTGTTTCGAGGTTTTTTGCTTTACTATTTTGTTGAAATAGAGAGCCAACCCTTTTTTCTTGATTATTTATTGCTCGTGCGTAAGAGCTTAAGAGTACCCGAAAATCATTTGAAAAATCAATATGAGTGAAATTTGGTTTCGTATAGATCATAAAATGGAAATGATTTGGTATAAGGCAATAGGCAAATATGCCAAGATGCATTGAAAGGTGTTTGTTTACCTTTCTTAGAAAGAAATCATAGTTGTTATTGTTATAGAATATTTGCTCTCGGTTATTTCCTCGGTTATAAATATGGAACATAGTATTTGGCTGCAACTTCATGGATGGCTTTGTGATATTGGTTGAGTATGATAACTACAAAAACAATTAATTATCGTGCTTCGCCCCCCCCTTCACTCATATCTCGGATCTGCAATGATCTCCAGTTTCGCCATCTTGTCCACCTCCAAACTCGGAAACCCGAAATCCTCCGTTACCTTCCCCCTGATCAGGTAACAGCCCTTCCCCCGAAAGGGGTTTCGTAGCAGTGCAATAGGGAAGTGGGTGGTATCGAAAAAATTACCTGCCACATCTATCCATGTGCCAAAATTCATCAGCTTTCTGTTCACGGTATGCACATGCTTTTTGGTCACATAATAGCCCACCATCCGCACTCTTTTGCCAATATGTTTCTCTAGGTCATTGGCCATTACATCGCCCCGGAATTTTGTCTTAAGCATATCGAAAGGGGCACACAATGGAAAACCCAGCAGCTCGATCTGGTCGAAGCTGTCGCTCATCGGCGGATCTTCCAGTTTTGGTATCTCATATTGTTCTGTAGCAACGTGTAGCAGCCGCTGTTCCCCCTCCTGGCGCGCCACTTTCCCGAAGTAGCTGTTCTTCTCCCAAAGAAGCTCCTGCTTTGCCTTCCCCGTAAATCGCAGTGCCCCCGCCCTGATCAAAATGATCAGCTGCTCACGGCTGATGGGCACGCGGTTTACGAGATCTTCAAGATTCTGATACGAACCATTCAGCTTTCGCTCTCTCACAATAGCATGGATAACCCTTCTTTCGAGGTCGCGAAGGTGGATGAACCCCAGGTAGATGTCATCTCCCGAAATGCTCGTCAGGTGATTTCCCCGATTGACGCATGGGGCCTTGATATTTGCGCCACACATGCGCGCCTCATGTACGTAAAGCTCTGTTCGGTAAAAGCCGCCGAAATTGTTGATCACTGCCACCATAAATTCTTTAGGGTGGTATGCTTTGAGGTATAAACTCTGAAATGACTCCACAGCGTAGGAGGCGCTGTGCCCCTTGGCAAACGAGTAGCCGCCAAAGCTCTCGATTTGGCGCCACACCTCTATGGTCAGCTCTTCCCGATAACCGAGCTCTTTGCAGTTTTTGTAAAACTTCTCCTTGATACGTCCCATCTCTTTGCTGCCCCTGGCTTTGCCGCTCATCATTTTCCGCACATAATCCGCTTCGGGCAGGTCCAGCCCGGCAAAGTGGTGCATGATCTTAATCACATCCTCCTGGTACACCATCACCCCATAGGTCTCTGCCAAATGCTCCTCGAAAACAGGGTGCGGGTACTCAAAGTCATCCGGGTTGTGGAACCGCTGAATATACTCACGCATCATGCCCGACTTCGCCACCCCCGGCCTTATGATCGAGGATGCTGCTACCAGACTCAGGTAATTGTCACAACGCAGCTTTTTGAGCAGTCCGCGCATGGCGGGACTTTCAATATAGAAACACCCGATGCAATTTCCGGACCGCAACTGCGCCTTGACCTTCGGGTCTTCCTTGATCTCACTGACACGGTGGATGTCTATCTTTTTCCCTTGGTTCGTGGCAATAATTTCAACGGCATCTTTAATGTGCCCAAGCCCCCTTTGCGACAGGATGTCGTACTTGTGAAACCCGATATCCTCTGCTACTATCATGTCCCAGTGGGTGATAGGAAATCCTTTCGGCGGCAAGTCCATAGCCGTGTAATAGGTGATCGGCCTTTCAGAGATCAGCACGCCACCTGCATGTATGCTGAGGTGGTTGGGAAAGCGCACGATATGCTTCCCCAGCCGGAAGATCTTTTCCGCCAGGCCGTGATGCTTTTCAGTAGCAAAGGGCTCATGCACCATCAGGTCTATATCATCCTTTGGCAGGCCGTATACCTTGCCTAATTCGCGGGTGATCGACCTTCCCTTAAAGGTAGAGTAAGTAGCTAAAAGAGCAGTGTGCTCATTGCCATAGCGCTTAAAGATGTAATCGGTCACATCGTCACGTTCGTCCCAACTGAAGTCAATGTCGAAATCCGGGGGAGAGGTGCGCTTTGGATTGAGAAACCGCTCAAAGTATAGATTCAGCTGTATGGGCTCCACATCAGTGATCCTAAGGCAATAGGCCACTACCGAGTTAGCGCCGCTTCCCCTGCCCACGTGATGATATCCCCTGCTCCCTGCATAGCGGATAATATCCCACGTGATGAGGAAGTAAGTTGCAAATCCCAGACTGTTAATGGTATTCAGCTCTTTCACAATTCGTTCTTTAGCTCTTTTGTCATTTGCCCCATAGCGGTAGACAAGCCCCTCAAAGGCAAGCTTTTCCAGCAGAAGCCGGTCGTCATAGTCGCTGCCGGTAAATGTTTTCCTGTTCTTAATGGAATCTAGGTCAAGATCGATATTGCAATCTGCAATGAGCTTTTCGGTGTTCTTGATGATAGCGGGATAGCTTTGATAGTGTTTCAGTAGCTGGTCGGGGGAGTAGAACTGCTCATCCGGCTTTGCACAATCATCCTCCGTCAGCCTATCGAGGATGATGTTATTGTCTATGGCCCTGAGCAACGTATGCACCATGTACCCGGTTTTATCCTTAAAGGTGACCGTGCAGAGTATTACCAGCTTGTCCTGGCCGTTCCTGAGCTTAGAGGTAAGCAACTTATTCACCTCCGCCGGCCTGATACCGATGTATTCATTATCTGCCAGCGATGCGTATCTCTTTGCATCATATGGGTAGATGACCATGACATTATCAAAAGAGGGAGCGTCGGGAGGCAGCTCGGTTTTCGTCAGGTTGTGGTGGGTCAGGTGCATGTTGAGCTCTTTGAATCCCTCATTATTTTTGGCAATGCCGATGTACAGGAGCTTATTCCCTTTCCTGAACTCAATACCTATCATCGGGTGGATATTCTGTTGCCTGCATACCCGTACAAAGTCAAAGCATGCTGAAGTGTTGTTGATGTCTGTAAGCGTGAGTGCAGTGATCTTTCTTTTGGCTGATTCTGCAACCAGCTGCTCGGGCGACAGCGTTCCGTATCGCATACTGTAGTATGTATGGCAGTTCAGGTACATAATATTATTTTGGGCATTCCCCCAGAAGTAATAATTGGGCAGAGCCCAATCATACTTCAGGGGTCGGGCTGCTCCAGGGTTCCGTGCTTCGCACCCCTGAAGTTAATACGGGCTTCGCCCGATATTATACTTCATGGCCTTTCGCATCCCTAATGCATTTTGTTTTCTGTTTACTGTTTACTGTTTGCTGTTTTTTGTTCAAAGCGTTTAGTTTTTCGTTTGCATGTAACTTTTTGGTGTAAACTGTTTCTTTAGGTTTGCCTGAAAAGTGGTAAATTGTTGCGGGGGGGTGTCCGTTTCCCCCAAGGGAAAAATCAATACCATCAATGTTTTGTGTTTTCTGTTTTGTGTTCAAAGTTTTTAGCTTGAATGTTGGCTTTGATTGCGGCTTTCCTTTCCTCTTTCCTTCTCTTCTTTTTCCTTTTTACCTGGAATTAAATTAAACATTAAACCCAGAACATTGAACCCAGAACTTTGAACTCAGAACATTGAACTCAGAACATTGAACCCAGAACTTTGAACTCAGAACTTTGAACCCAGAACATTGAACCCAGAACATTGAACTCAGAACATTGAACCCAGAACTTTGAACTCAGAACTTTGAACCCAGAACATTGAACCCAGAACATTGAACTCAGAACATTGAACTCAGAACATTGAACTCAGAACATTGAACTCAGAACATTGAACTCAGAACATTGAACTCAGAACATTGAACTCAGAACATTGAACTCAGAACATTGAACTCAGAACATTGAACTCAGAACATTGAAC
>CAZVSF010000205.1:0-5718 GCA_964630195.1 uncultured Lentisphaeria bacterium | reverse complement strand
ATGGATCACCTCACTTGTGGCTTCGTCCACGATCCAGAGTGTCCCATCCCTTGAATCAAAGCTAATACCCTCCAGATCCTCACCGACAAAATCGAGTGTGCTCATCAGATCTCCATCCATATCCAGCTTGTAGACCTGATTGTGTGGTGGATCGCTCACGCAGTATAAAAAGCCGCCTTCTGCATCCAATGCCAGACCAGATGGCTCGGGAATGTTTATTTCAGTCGTGCTGATTCGCTTCAGGGCAGGGTTATTCTCCTGATTATCAAACAAACCACAGGTAACCAGTACAGCAAGTAGAGGTGAAACCAGCCACAAGTTCTTGATTATAGGCTTAATTCGTACTCCCCGGGCTGGGGGTTTCAAACAAAACCCAATTTGGAGCACCATCCGGTTCACGACCAAGTGAAACATCAGTTTCAATTGCACCAAAGTGGACACTATCGATCAGTGTGGTTTTATCGGTATCCAAAAGGATGACGGATTCCCCGCTGGCTGACAATTTAATGTTTACATGTGTCGCACCCTGTTCAGGATCTTTATCACACCATAATAATAAAAACCCCTTTGGTGGAATGATGGTGCTGGTGGTGTCTGAACTGGGGATAAGCCACGGATTCACATCAAGGGGATCGTCCGTAATGTACATCCCTGCCACGTCAACAATATTTTCAGTTCCATTATAGAGCTCAACCCAGTCATCAAATTCGCCAAATTCATCTGCATTGGTGGTCGTGTTACTGGCTAATATCTCATTTATTAGCAAGGCTCCCGGGTCGGACACCTCAGGCGAACTTGAATTCTTGGTATCACATGATACAAGCGTCATGAGAAGTAAAACAAGGGACCAAATTAATATCCGGTTCATATCATTACCTTATTGCTACTCGACCTGAGACCATGTGACAATTTTCATATCACTAGCAGACTGACTGGAGATAGCAGATTGATCTAAAGGTTTTGAAACTTGCTGGTCAAACACATTTTGCAAAAAGAACAGGGAAATAAATGCAATCAAAGCTGCCAGCACAGGTGTGGCCACCCACCCCATTGCAATGCGCCCAAGTAGTTTAAGCTTAATTCCGCTGCCACCCCGCAGAAGTCCAATACCAATCACACTGCCGATGACCACTTGTGAACTGGAAACCGGGACCAGTGGAATGCTGGGTAAATGATGAGCCAATAGCCAGCTTTCCAGTCCCCTTGATGCAAATAAAAACAAGACGATGGATTGTGCCAGCACAACCACCAGGGCAGTTTGAGGCGTAAGTTTGACCACTCCATCACCAACAGTCATCATGACCCGTTTTGAAAAAGTTCCAATACCCACGGCGATGGCGATTCCCCCGAGAAGAAATAGCTGCTGAGTTCCGCTGATAGTCACGCCGAGAACGGTTAAGGGGTCAAATGGTGCGACCGGAACAAACACTCCCATGACATTGGCGATATTGTTTGCACCTAATGAATAGGCTCCAAAAGCTCCAACAACGATCAATCCTTTACGGGTGTATGAATCCAACCTAAAAATGTGAAGTTTCCAATGGTTGAGCAGTGTCCGCATGGCAAAAAAGAGAATAACAGAGATAATCGCAGCCAGGATGGGACTCACTATCCAGGTCGCAGCAATTTTATAGAGTGCGTTCATATCAGTTGTGCGTCCTGCAAATAGATTCCAACCAATGATGGCTCCCACAATGGCCTGACTGGTTGACACTGGCAGACCATATTTTGTCATGGCCATGACGGTAATCGCTGCTGATAGTGCCACCATGAAAGCACCTGCAATCATGTCGACAGCTCCCAGCGTTCCCAATGTGTGGCTGGCTCCTGCTCCCGAGACGACTGCCCCCAAAATTACAAAAATACTTGATACAACAGCTGCCGTTCGAAACTTGACCATCTTGGTACCAACTGCAGTACCAAATATATTCGCAGCATCATTGCCGCCCAGTGACCACCCCAGAAAGAGGCCGCTGGAAAGAAAAAAGAGGATCAGCATGCTTACATACTTCGCTTGATGGTATAAATCGCAAGTCGATCTGCTACATCTTCAGCTTTGTCTGCCAACAGATCAATATGGAGGGTAAAATATCTGAGGTGAATCTTTTGACTCAATTCTAATTCTGTATCTTCAAAAATTTCTTTTTTCAGATTAAAAGCAATCAGATCCGATTCCTCTTCCCAGTGACTTACCTTATGCAGATAATTCCTGACACCCAATGGATCTCGCAAAAAAGCCCGCATGGCAAGGACCATTTCTTCCTGAGCCTTTACGCAGGTCCTGGCCAGGTTTCTAAATCCTTTATGAAATTTTTCAGGGACATATGGATTTTCCACACCAAACTCCACCAGGGTATCCGTGGCACGGTCTATGGCATCATCGCTGGTTTCGAGAAGGGCCAGTACATCCCCCCTGGATTCAGGTATTAATGTCTGGGTATAGAGCGCTATCTCAATAGCTTTACGTAATAGATCAGCCTCATGCTCAAGTTGCCTGATCTTTTTTACATAGCGATCAAATTCAGAACATTCTTCGCTTAAATAACACTTGATACCCTGTTTAAAAACGATGCCAGCCTCCGATATTTTATCAAGATACTGGTCCATTTGTTGCTCAAGCTGTCTTGTTTTTCCAAACTTCATCATGTTTCTTTGCCTTTATCGCGTCATTTTGTTCATAGCTTACACAGATTTCTTCCACAAGCTGTAGGGGTGCGTGGTTAGATTAGAGTTAAAGTATCTATAATCATCACTGACCTCGGCTCCGATCCAGAGTGGCTTTGAAAATTTCTCATCCTTGTGGCTAAGTTCTATCTCCGCCACAACCAGGCCTTCATTTTCTCCGTGGAACTCATCAACTTCCCAGATGTGACCCTCATAGGAGATCTTATAGCGTGTTTTCTCAATAATTGGTTTCAGGCATAATACTTCCAGAAGATGAGCAGCATCATCGTGGGGGATCTCATACTCGTATTCGCTGCGCACGATACCCTGAGAAATCCCTTTGATTGTTAAATAACCCTTATTTCCTTTCAGACGGACCCTGACAACACGATTCTTGTCATTGCTGAGATATCCCTGGCGGTATATTTGACCTTCTGCCCCGTGCTGATAGGCATCCGATGTGATCAGAAATTTACGCTCAATCTCAACTCCCATCATACATCTCCCTTATCCAGAGCCAGTAACCGTTTCAGTGCCTGGGGATAATTTTCATTGTTTAAATGTTCAAGACTCAATTCTTTCCGAAGTATTGAGATACGCTCATTGTCAATGTGTTCCAACGCAAGCGTATAGAGCATTTTCGTATTGATATTTAAAGCGGTAAATTCTGCCTGCACGCCATCGATATCATATTTATTTCTTGATTTTGCAAGTGATACTGAAACAATATCTGTCTTTGTATTTAGTATTTGCTTGAAAAATGATTCATCAAGAGCCTGTCCATCATCTTCCATATTCAGATCCAAAATAGCTGCAAATTCTTCGAGTGGGTTCCCGGAGATTGGGAAGTTACACTTGAAGACAGGAAACCATTGCTCCATACCATCGGGATGTGTCATGATTTTTTGCTTCACATCCAGAATGTGATTCCTGATCTTGACATTGAGATTCTGTGGCGAGACCAAGAAATAAGTCTCTTCACTTGACACCAGTGTCGTTGGTTGATATTCTCCTAAAACCCGATTCAGAATCGTTGGATCTTCACTAAAAGTACGCCATTCCCAGCGTGCTACAATATCAGGCATGCTCTCTAAGCCACTCCAGAAATGCCAGACGATCGGATTATTGATATCACCATCTATCGTCTTTGAAAAAATCTTCCTGGTCATACACCGCTTTTAGCATATTGGTCGCCAGTTTGCGTACGTCCCCATTAACCGCTACTTCGACTTTGCGGACATCCTTCTTCTTCAATTTTTCAAGAACAATTTTTAGATCTTCGACTTCATATTTATCAAGTTCAAATTTAAAAGTCCAGGCCATTATTTTCTTCCTTTCTTCAGATAACTACTGCTCATGTGTTCCCACCAGTGATGTGGATATGAGTTTGTTCTCCAGACCCATTTGCCTGAATTTCTCCATATCCTGGACAATAAATAGTCCCCTGGAACTGGCATATTTTTGATCATTGATATCGATTAATTTTGCTTTGAGCGATATTTTAGTGGTATCGATCGTCTTGATCCTGGCAAGGAACAACACATCCATATCAAGTGGTACGGGCTTAAAAAAACGGGTCGTGTACTGAGCGGTCATCGCAGGATGACCATTTAGCCAACAACAGGCCCCCATAAGTTCGTCAAACACTGCCGAAATTGCGCCTCCGTGTGCATGACCGGGAGGACCCTGGGCCCGTCTCCCAAATCTCACTTCTGCATAGACCGTCCCACTCTTTTCATTGAAATGATATTTCAGGCTGATCCGATCATCATTATGCTCCCCGGTAATAAACGAGATGAATTGTCTACCAAATTCGATGGGGATAGTACCATCTAACTGTGGGTAAGTAATTACCACTGACATGGGCTCACTCGCTGCATGGCGGTAAAGTAAGTTGAATCTATGTACTATAACACCCGAATTAATTCGGGTGTTAGCTAGTAAGCGTGAGGCTGACCACGCCGAGCCAAGCCGGAGTCGTACGACTCCTAACAAAATCCACCACATCGCTGTGATGGCAAAGGTAACGCGTTACGCGAAATCACCTTAGTTCGACACCAAGACCGGGTTTGTCATTCAATATGATCTCTCCGCCAATGTTCCCCACCCCAAGATAGGGATCATCTGCAATAAGAACATTGCCATCCAGATCCAGCCAGCGGGCGAAGGAGCCAAGTTGGGCCATGGCTGAAATCCCGATTGATGTTTCCAGCATACAACCCATCATGATATCAAAATTGTATTTCTGGGAAAGTTCTACCATTTTCAGGGCATTGGTGAGTCCGCCGCATTTCATCAGCTTGATATTGATGCCATCATAAGCGCCCACCAGACCCTTCAAATCTTCAGGTCTTACGGAGTTTTCATCAGCCACAATGGGCAGGGGTGAAAATTCACGTAGTTTTGCTATATCGTCAAGTTGTGCAGCGGGCATGGGTTGTTCGAGAAATTCAACATTTTCTTCAATAAGCCATTCCGTTCCCCGCCTGGCTTCATCCAGGGATTTCCAACCCTCGTTGACATCCACTCGAAGAAGTTTATCGGTCTCGGCGCGGATAGCTCGAATGATGTCGTGATCATAATCGGTTCCCAATTTGATCTTCAAAATCGGATATGGCATGGCCTCTTCAATCTTGGCAGGGATGGCGCTGAGATCAGATATTCCTATGGTATATGAGGAGACAACCATTTTTTCAGCTGCGCCGAAGTGACGCCAGAGGGGTGTGGCAGCGCGTTTTGCGTACAAATCCCAGAATACGGTATCCAGGGCTGCCTGCAGCGAATAGCTGTCGGGAAACATTTTTTCGAGGGCATCCTGACGACTTTCGGCATCATCAACAGGAAGCGCAAGAATTTGATTCTTCTTGGGTTCCATCATAGCCACTATGTCTTCACATCCATCTTCATAGCGAATGTTATGTGCTGTCTCTCCATGAGCGAGGCGATGGCCACCGCGAGGGGAGTCGAGTACGTCCTCCGCGGCGCGGACGTGGACCTGATTCCCATCCTTCTAGGTAAGAGCTATTTCTTCGGCGGGGAAGAGATCCCCACCGA
>CAZVSF010000204.1:0-5751 GCA_964630195.1 uncultured Lentisphaeria bacterium | reverse complement strand
CCATTGGTGTTGGGACGGTCCATTCAAGATTTCCAGAGATCACTGCTTTTTTGTTTCCATCTACAACGACCGAGATAGATACCTCATCGATACAGTTGATGGTAAGTGGGGTGACCTATGAAAATGTTGGTAGCTCATATGACCCTGAAACACGTGAATTTAGCTTTGTTGTGCCAGATCCCCTTGGAGAAGGGGTCCACCAGGTAAGTCTATATGCAGCCACTTTGAATGGTGATTCATACACTGAAACAACCAGCTTTACTGTTCAAGCCGATATCATTCAATTTCTGACCCTGCCAGCACAGACCTGGAAAGATAACTGGCGGATTCAAGGAGCCATCTATTCAGCCAATGGTGGATTAAATGAAGCCATCGATTCGGCAACCTTAACCAATAATTGGGATTTTTGGACCGTAAGTGTTGATGGTGGCATCATCGATACAAGCATCACACTTGTTGAAGGTGATAACTATTTCCAGATTCAAGCTGTCATTGATGGTGCCACTGAAAATTCTGCAAATTTGCTCATAGAAAAAAAGGTCGAACACGCCCCAACTGCCAAGGTGAATATCATTGACGTGGGAAGCATGCTGATCCTTAGCTCTGATGGCAGCGTGGATCCTGATGGTGGTGCGCTTAATTACCGCTGGCGGGAAGATGCCCGAAATCCAGCCAGCCTGGGAATCGAAGGGTCAACTTCCACCCAGGAAAACATTTCACAACCCACCACACGGGGTGAATATTTTATCTCCCTGCTGGTTGAAGATGAGGCCGGTGAGGTTGATTCGACCATCGCCACTTTCTTCGTTGAAGATGAAGAATCAATCGATATCGGACATCTGAATGATAACCCCCAATGGGTGAAAAATGCTCGGATCTACACCTTGTTTTTCAAGGCATTCACCCCTGAGGGCACCATTGCCTCGGCCATTCCCAATCTTGACTATATCGCAGCCATGGGCTTCAATACCATATGGGTCTTGCCCGTCATGGAAATCCCTGGAGATGTGGACAACCAGATCAATATTGGATATTATATTGAGGACTTCATGCATGTCGAGTCATCCTATGGGACAGATCAGGATTATAAGGATTTTGTCCAGGCGGCCCATGATCTGGGTCTTAAGGTGATTCAGGATGTGACACCCAATCATAGTGGTAATGTGCACCCCTTTGCGGAAGAAGTCGCCACGTATGGGGACGCTTCACAATACTATAATTATTACCAAACTGACTTTATTGCCCACAATACCAATGGACTTGGAGACTGCGTAAACGCAGCAGGAATCCACTACTACTGTGCTTTTAGCGAGGTACTCCTGAACTGGGATTGGCGTGATCTTGATGCACGTCGCTATATGACCGGCGTATATGAGTACTGGATGGAAGAATTTGGCATCGATGGTTACCGCTATGATGTCTATTGGGGTCCCAGCCGCAAGTATGGTGAAGCCAATATGGGTGTTCCGGTCCGCCAGGCACTAAAACATATCAAACCGGATATCCTTCTACTGGGTGAAGATGATGGTACGGGTGCCGGGACGGAATACATCTATGCCGATCAGGGTGGTGGTCTGGATGCCAGTTATGATTTCAAAACTTACTTCAATATTATTCGACATTTTGGATTCTCGTCAGGTGGTGTCGACATCCTCCATAACGAGTTGGACAATGGGGGTTATTATCCAGGTGAGAATTCCTATTACTTGAGATTTCTGGAATCCCAGGATGAAGATCGAATCACCTATTGGTACAATTCAATAATAAAGACTATGCCCATGGCATCAGTGATTCTTACAGCTCCAGGTACTCCCATGGTCTATAATGGGCAGGAAGTTGGCTTTGGCTTGGGCATGGGATCTCCTGGTGAACCGGACCTCAATGATCGTCGCCGAGGCGTCATTGACTGGGAGTTTGAGGGTCATGATCTCTTGACACCTCATTACCAGAAAATAACTCAAATACGTGCTCAATTTCCCGCCTTTTGGCAGCATAAAAAAGACACCAATGGTGATGGCGGTGTGGATGCATCAGATGAATCTGATTTTGACCGGGTTCAAACTGGAAATGGAATTGTTTATGCCTTTTTGCGTCCATTTACCAATTCAAATGGACTGACTATCGTGAATTTTCGCAGCACCGAGCAATCCGTCACGTTTAATCTAGCGGCTGAAAATTTGAAATTCGGATCTGCTTTTGACGCCGATTCGATTTATTGGGTGAATAATCTGTATTCAGGGATCAGCGAAACTAAATCTGGACTTGAATTGCAGAACTTCACAGTAACGCTACCAGGTTATGGAACAGCGATATACACCATATCCGCACAGGAGGAGATGGTAGATATTCCGCCCATTCCGGCATTGCTCCCCGTTGACGAACCTGATGCTGTCCAACCGGGAAGCTTTGCACTGTTTCAGAATTATCCAAATCCGTTCAATCCCATTACAACAATACGCTATGAATTGAATGTTAGAAATGATGTGGAGTTAAATATATATGATATCAATGGTCGCCTGGTTGATAATCTGATTTCAGCGCCACAAAACCCGGGAACCTATGAATTACAGTGGGACGGATATTCATCAGATGGTCTGACGCTTGAAACGGGAATATATCTTGCGCAGATCAAGATTGGCGGTGCTTCTAAGGTCATCAAGATGATCTACTTGAAATAAGGCGAAATGAAGGCATTCGCTTTCAACTTTGTACACATTATTCTAATAAGTTTAGGCTGTCTTGTAGTCGGGTCATGTGATTCGGTCAGGACCTCTCAGACTAAGACCTACGATTTCCAACTTCAACCTGGAAGCGATCGGGAGATCGCTTTTACGGATAAACGAGACGCCCATTGGGTGACCCGGGCTGGAGGCTATAATAGTTCTCCATGGCATGGGCTTACCGCTCTGAAACGAGGGTACCTGGAGGATATCTTTGTTTATGCTGATGGGGACCTGCTGCCTCGAGATGAGGCGCTCGTCACTGTAAGTGCTGCTTCATTGGAAAGAGAATATCCGCTGTTGGGAATCCACGAGACCTGGACACTCCTGGATGAAAAAAGGATGTTGTTGATAGAGCTGGAAGCCGCTGAGGCTACTCATTGGACGGTGCAACCGGCTATCCTGGGAGGTTCTCAGCCAAAGGATTTTGAGATCACAACATCCCCGCAGGAATTAAATGCCACCCTGCTACCCATGCTGGGAATGAGCTCAAGTTTTCCATACCTGAAAATATGGTTCTCCCAGGCCATGACCTGGCAACCCGCTGAAAATCCAGACGTTCCGCTTTATACATCCTTTTTGACCAATAGGGCAGAATGCCCTGCTGCTCAGCGACTGGCCATTGCAGTATCTCTGAGTAAAGAGCCCCAGGAGATGGAACTGGAGCCGGGGTGGCTGGAGCGTACCCGTGGCCAAAGAGAAGGAAGAATCGACCGACGCGCCGAGATGACAGCGCTGGAAAGCAATCTGCCCGAGCTTGACAAAGCCATCTATTGGGCGCATCAATCGCTGGATGCACTGGTGATGAAGCAGCAGGGGAAAGGGATCTATGCCGGATTGCCCTGGTTTGATGACTATTGGGGTCGAGATGCCTTTATCTCTTTTGCAGGCGCTGTCCTGGTGAGTGGACAATTTGAGGATGCCAGGCAGATATTGCTCTCATTTGCTGAATTGCAGAATAAAGACGAATTTGATCAAAATTACGGCAGGGTGCCCAATCGCGCCCAACCCGAGGATATTATTTACAATACCACCGATGGTACGCCCTGGTTTGTCAGGTCAGTTTGGGATTATTATCGTTACAGCCATGACGTCAAATTCCTGGAGAAGATGTGGCCGGCTGTTCGGCGCGCTACTGAAGGTTCACTCATGAATTGGGTAGATCGGGATGGTCTCCTGAAACACGCCGATGCGGATACCTGGATGGATGCCAAGGGACCTGATGGACCCTGGAGTCCCCGGGGTGATCGGGCCATAGAGATCCAATTTATCTGGCGCGACCAGCTGGAAATTACACGAAGATTGGCCAATATTTATGGAGACGATGAGCTGGCAGCGTTGTCACAGGAAACCATCACCACATGCGATAGGGCACTTGATAAATTCAGGTCTCAAGAAGGACTGTATTATGTGGATCACTTGAATGCGGATGACTCGCAGGATACACGGATCCGTCCCAACGTATTCCTGGTACCAACATTATTCGAGGAGACCTGCGATTGGAATACTTTCAAAACATTAGCGCCTCAATTGATCACACGACATGGTGTTCTTTCACTCTCTCAGGATGACCCGAATTTTCATCCCTATCATCATCAACCGGGATTGTATGTACAGGATGCGGCCTATCACAATGGGATCATCTGGACCTGGAACTCGGCTGCCACAATATCAACGGCGATAAAGTTTCACCAGTATCAATACGCGAACGCTTTGTTTGAAAACCTTACCCAACAGATTCTTGAGCGTGGCGCAATTGGTACCATTTCAGAGCTCACTGATGCATGGCCTAGAGAGGGTGTGCTTCAATTATCGGGTACTTTTAGTCAGGCCTGGAGTCTTGCAGAATACCTGCGTAGCTTTTATCAGGATATCCTGGGTGTGCAGCCCGATCTGACCGATGCCAGCGTGACCCTGGCACCACGACTGCTTCCCGACCTTAAGACCATAAAGTTCAGCCACCCCATGGGAACAGATCATTGGCAGATCGAATACGAGGAATCAGATTCTCAATTCGACATTTTCCTATCCAGGACAAAGGTGGATGAGATAAAATTATCGGTGAATCTCTTTACAGGCGAACATACTACCCATATTGATCTCAACTGGGCAGGATCTGAACTTGCTCTCCGCTATGAAAAGAAAATGGGTCAGTGGACAGTTCCGGGTGAAATCGAGGACTATTTGGTCTCATCAGAATCCATCCCGATGCCCGTTAATAGTCTGACTTTTTGTGAATTGGATACCTTGAGGGAAATTCCAGCTCTGCAGGGACCAGGTCATCGTCTCCTGAGAGAAGATGAGGTGGTCGGAGATCAAATGCTTTCCAATCCATTTATAATTGGGAAGGATGCTCAAGGGGATGACCGGGGTCTAAATTTTAAATACACTTATCCGGCAAACCCTCAGTTCGCAAAAGGTATTGCTGATATTTTAGAATTTAAGGTCGCTGAGAGAGACGAGGAGTATCAATTCGAACTCAGGTTCTCAAATCTTGTTGACCCGGGTTGGCATCCGGAGTATGGGTATCAACTGACCTATTGTGCCATCGGCATCAGCTATGATAGTTCCACAGGTACTAACGAAGTGGGAAAGAATGCCCAGACATTGTTTCAAAGTGGGTTCAAGGCAGATCAAATTATGTATGTCAGCGGTGGGATCCTGCTTGTCAGTGACAATCATAATCCCCAGGCAGAGTATATGCCCAGTACCATCTCCGGGGCGATTGGTGACGCTTCCGCTAAAAGGGTCAGATTCAGGCTGTCAAAAGACCTTTTCCCCAAATCGCTTGGAATAGCAACGTTTCAAATTGCTGTGGGTTGCCAGGATGATCATGGTGGTGCAGGTATCGGGGATTTTCGTCCAGTGCAGGCCAGTGGTAGTGAATGGATGGGCGGTGGTGGCAGCGAAAGCGGGTCAAATGTTTATGATTGGCTACTTTTCTAAAGAAGAAGCCCAGTATTGGCCTAAATAAATAGAAGTTCCCCCGTAATATCAGTAAAAATTGAGGTCTAATTGTCGATATCTACGT
>CAZVSF010000203.1:0-5776 GCA_964630195.1 uncultured Lentisphaeria bacterium | reverse complement strand
CGCTTTTCAAGCTATCAGTCTTCGCCCCCAGGAGCTACGACTTGACAGGCGACTGACAGGCTTCACCACTGTGTTCCTCGCAATGGCTTAAAAGGTGAATGTATTTCGCTATATCCCGGTTACGTCATCCTGAGCGCCGTCGAAGGATTCACTCCCATGACGGAGTCAGGAACCGCGAATGACGCGAATTGCACGAATTGTTTAAAGGGAAAGTCGCAATTGCGGCATGTTCGTTTGCATGGACAGTGGTGAAGTGCTCGAAGTTGAACTTATCTGACCCCATTTTGCTTGATTAAAAGCAGATCACCTTCCGGGCTTCCAAATCCATGAGTCCATCCTGTGACCCAGAAGTCTCCGCGATGATCCTGAATGATATCATAACCATGATCAGGTGCTGGTGTGCCGTATGAATTTGTCCAGACGGTATCACCCGTAGCGGTTGTCTTGACCACGTAAACGTCCCAATTGCCCTGTCCAAAGCTCTGTGTGAACCCGGTGAGGATGTAACCCCTCTCCTGCGTTTCCACTACCGTCATGGCTCGGTCATTGGCAGGTCCGCCGTATGTACGGGTCCAGACATCTTTTCCCAGTGAGCTGATCTGCTTTAAAAAGACATCCATTTGTAGACTGTCACCCCAGTGCTGACCATAACCGGTAAGAATGATCTCTCCCATATCGTTCACAATAACGGTATGGGCATTATCATATCCGGAACCCCCATAACTTCGCTGCCAGATCATTTCTCCACGAGAATCGGTCTTAATGAGATAAGCATCCCGATCACCGGCACTATAAGAATATGTGATCCCTGCCATCACAAAGCCCTGACCAACTGTTTTATCGATTGAGAAAACGCGATCCACAAGGGGACCCCCATAGGTTCTGCTCCACAGAGAGTCGCCTGTAGTGTTGGTTTTCAGGAGAAAAGCATCGAGTTCGCCGGCACCCTGACTGTCAGTCTGGGCAGCAATAGCATAGCCACCATCTTCGGTCACAACAAGCGACCATCCAATGTCATCAGCGGTTCCGCCATAGGTTTTACGCCATTGCTGGTGTCCTTCGGAATCTGTTTTTATCAGCAGAATATCATTGGGTGTCTCAGTATCTTTTTGAGTAAATCCCACAATGATGAAACCATCGTCGGCAGTCTCTTTGATACACCAACCGTTGTCATCACCTGGTCCTCCAAGACTTCTAGTCCACAGCGTATCTCCAGAAGCACTACACTTCAAAAGATATACATCCAGTCCATTAGACCTGGTCATCGTGTTCCCAACGACGACATAATTATTGTCAGAACTCTGAATCAGATGGATCCCGCGATCGGGTCCTTCTCCACCATATGTTTTAATAAAGGATTCTTCCTTTGAGCAGGAGACCAGGAGCAGGAGGGAGAGAGGTAGAACGTAACGCATCATCGAGATGAATCAGCTCAGCTTTTGCTTTAGTTTGGTCACGTATCGGCGACTCATGACATAAGGCTCTTCAATGCCTTTCAGGTAAACACGATAGGAATTGTTGAACCATTCTTCCAATCGATCCACACACTCCATATTGACGATCGTCGTTCGGTGAATGCGATTAAAATAAGCATCGGGCAGTCTGGTTTCCCATTCAGCCATGGATTTATGTACCAGAACCTTCTTCTTATTGGTACAGAGCACTTCAGAATAGTCTCCAGCGGAGGTAATACAGATAATGGTGGATATTTTAAGGAAACCCAGGCTGGTATCAAGTTTGAGGAGCAGGCGATCGTTATATTCCAGGTCTCTCTGACTATCCTCAGCATCATCAGGTTTTAGCTCAAGACGCTCAATGGATTGTTGCAGTCGATCAGCACTGACCGGTTTTAATAAATAATCCAGCGCATTGACCTCAAAGGCTCGAAGTGCAAATTCATCAAAAGCAGTCACAAAGATCACGTTGATATCAGAACTGATCTTCTCCAGGACATCAAAACCATTCATACCAGGCATTTGAATATCCAGGAATACCAGATCTGGATGAACATCCCTGATCATTTCCAGAGCATCTGGTCCATTGGATGCTTCGCCGAGGACTTCGATGTTCTTATGACTATCCAGGAGCACTCTCAGATCATTACGGGCAAGACGCTCATCATCAACCACAATGGCTTTGTATTGTTTAGTCATGGTTGCTCTCAACTTTTCGTGATATTGTTATCTTTACGACCACTTCGCCATCTTCTTCTGAAGTTTCCAGGGTGTAGCTTTCTGGGAATCTATTCTCCAGTCGATCCTGCACATTTTTCAACCCGGTTCCAGTTCCTGCAGGACGGCCTCTATCCTCATCATCAACGGACAGCCATTTCCCACTATTGCGGACATGAATGGTCAATTCGTTGTCCCTCACTTTGGCCTGGATCTTTATCTTTAAGGGCATGCTTGAGGTCTTCATCCCATACTTGACGGCATTTTCAACCAGGGGATGTACCAGAAAACCGGGAATTGGATATTCTTCAGCCAGCGGATCGATATCAAATGTAACCTGCAAGTTTTCCTCATAGCGTTTTTCTTCAATGGCAAAATAATGTTTAATGGCAGTTATTTCTTCGCTGAGGGGTACATCGCCATTGTTTTTACTGACCAGTGAATATCGCAAGAGTTCAGCAAGTTCGGTAACCATGTCACGTGCCTTGGTCTGGTCTTCCAGAATGAGAGCACGAATTGAGTTCAGGGAGTTAAACAGAAAATGTGGATTCAATTGATACCTTAACATCTGAAGTTGAGCACTCTGCGCCAACAGCTCTGCCTTCTCGGTACGTTCAATTTGTTCGTTCCACTGTCTCCAGAAATTGATCAAAAAGTAAAGCGTAGACCAGGTGAAGAGGATAAAAGAATTCCAATAAATAGCCCCGATATTCTTCCGCACTGTAATTTTATCCAGAGCCCTTTGAAAATTTTCAATACCATATATGGGATACGAAACAAATCGGTCCAAATATATCCAGATCACAGCGAAGGTTATGGAAGTCAAGATAACCACGATTGAGACATTGAGAATAGATCGATGCTGGTAATCCAGCTTTTGATAGATCTTGCGCATCACAATGGTCACCAGGAAGGCCACCATGTAGGTGACAGCAAAGCCAAAAGTATTGGCTAGATCCATATCCTTGTAAGCATAGTAAATGAGGTAGTAGATCACCCCATACAGGGACCATCCGGATATTTGAAGTACCCAGAAAAGAGAAAGTCTTCCCCGCTCATTATTTAAAGTCATATTTAAAGATAACTCTCTTCTGAAAGATTTAAATTAATATATCTCGTCGTGCCATTCATAGTCCCGGGCCAAATATATCAGCAGGTAGGTCCAAATTTTCTGCAATTAGCCAAACGGCGCATAAATACGGCAAGCGGTTATGAAAGAATTCCCAGGAGTTGTTTTAAATTTGCAATAATGGGGACAGCATGTAGATCCAGGTTGCTCCAGGGGTTGATCAGTCCGATCCCAGCAATAATGATCGAGCAAAGCACCAGGCCCCAAAGCATAGGTTTATACCAGTGTATATTTTCAAACGCATCTAGATCAAAGACATACACAAACAAGAGGGGGAGAATGGGCACAAACCAGCGGATACTATAACTCCAGCCCCCATAATTTGAACTAAACAGGAAATAGTAACCCATAAGTATCAGAGAACCCATCAGGATCGTAAAACTTTCCAGAAACAGAATCTTATCACGGCGAATATTTTTGATAAGCAGCGGAATCAATAGGATCAGAAGTGGATTGTACCAGATAAATCCTCTGGGTCCCAGAAGACAAGTTATGGAATATTTAAGCGTGTCCATGGCTGAATTGACACTTACCCCGGATAGTTCATTCGATTCGGTCCAGGTAGACCCCTCAAACACAAAGAATTCTGGGTTGATCTGGAGCGGCAGTAGCGTTCCCCCGATTGAATAATTTACCACGAAGTGAATCAGCAGGGGGAGGCTGGCACCCGCAATAAAAAGCAAGCTGCGGTCAAGTGACCGGAATCTGTTTATGGTTAGGAGTCCAAAACCCACTAGAAAAATGGCGGTGGGTATATCCATGCTCGCGGCGAGGCCAAAGAACAACCCTGACAGGATCAAAAACCAAAACGAACCATCTCTTTTCGATTGGAGATAAAAATAGAAGGCGATCATAAGACTGGAACCCGCCAGGCTGTGATTGTTAAAGCTGGAGGACCAGGTAAAAGCCAGAGAAGCAAAGGCATAAATGAACAGGTAAGCGGTCATCTTTGATCTTGGGGTTGCTAGAATTGACAAGACACCGCGAAATGCTAGTATACTGCCAATCCAGAATAATTTCATGGTAAACAGGATGATCAAGTAATACGCGAGGTTCCAGCCATAATCCAACTTCAAGCCCAGAAAATGAAGCGGTGCATAAACAAGGCTTGCCAACAGTGAAGGCATGGCTGGCTTGTCTGAATAATAGTGTCCATCGATATAGACCTTATCACCCGTTTCTGTAAAAACACTTTCATCAATGATCAGGCTGTGTTGTTCCACCAATGATTGGGTCAGGGCCATCCGACTGGCTTCATTCCATCCATTGATACGCGGGTTGATGGTAAACAGACTTACCAGAGTGAGCACAAGTATCAGGTGCTTTAGAAAAATTTATTCATCTCCATCCAATAGTTGGTGTGATATGACGACTCAACTACCCAACCTATTCATCTCAACAAGCAAATACCAGATTTTTCAGCAGACTAAATTTTACCAACCATAATATTCTCCTTCCACCCTCAATCCAAACCAACTAGACTGGCAGGCATGAACCTGATCCTACTCCACCAAGAGGACTTCATCGCAGACGACAAGGTGCGTCTGACTGGTCGTAGACTGGAACACATCCTGACGGTTCACCGAGCTGAGACAGACCAACAACTGCGGGTTGGCTTACTCAATGGTAAAATGGGTGCCGGTGTAATCACTCATATTGATAAGGGATATGTTGAGTTAAGTGTTGAGCTTGGTGAAAACCCCCCTGAAAAACTTTCTGTCACCCTGCTGCTGGCGCTTCCCCGGCCAAAGATGCTCAAGAGGGTATTACAAAGCGCCACTTCACTGGGTGTCAAACAGTTCTACCTGATCAACAGTCACAGGGTGGAAAAGAGTTTTTGGAGCAGTCCGGTCCTGGATGCGGAACAGCTCAATTTCCAACTTCAATTGGGTTTGGAGCAAGCCCGGGATACGATCTTACCTGAAGTGCATTTGAGAAAACGGTTCAAACCCTTTGTTGAAGATGAGCTGCCAGAAATTATTGCAGGAACCAGAGCCCTGGTAGCCCATCCCACCAGTGAACACATCGCTGAAATGAAAACTGAACAACCCACCACACTTGCGGTCGGTCCTGAAGGCGGATTTATACCTTATGAAGTGGAAAAATTAGAAAGTTGCGGTTTTACACCTTTCAGTCTTGGAAAACGAATCCTCAGGGTAGAGACGGCTGTGCCAGCATTGCTCTCACAACTCCTGCCACTCTCGCCCTGAAACAATCTTCAGTTCTGAACTTTTTCATTGTTTTGAATTTGCATTGAAAGATAATACAAACGCATGATGTGCAGCTCTTCAAATCCAACTTCCTGATTGAGTTCATCAAAAACCGGACGCAGGGCAGCTGTTCCGACTTGTTCAAATGTATCCAGGACAGCCTTTTGTTTTTCAGGGGATAGTTGTGAGACTTCCAGAAAAGCATCACTGAATTTCAGCGGGTTTCCTGCTCCATAAAATTTATACAAGTGATTAACTACGTGTTG
>CAZVSF010000202.1:0-5788 GCA_964630195.1 uncultured Lentisphaeria bacterium | reverse complement strand
TACATCTGCTCAGGTGCAGAAATACCCAATATTCGCAACCCATTCCTCAAGGTGATTTGAACCGACTCCAACAGAGCTAATCTAGCCCTGGAAAGCTCTGGTTTTTCCAGATCGATCACTTTGTATTCCGTATAAAATTTATGCAGGGCTGTTGCCAGGTTAAATAAATAAACCGGTAGATGATGTACTTCCAGTGCACGACGGCAGTGATCAATCACCTCAGGAAACTCAAGGGTCTGATTGATCAAGGCCACAGCGAATTCTTCATTGAGTAGCGATAGATCGGCCTGTTCATTATTTGAATCCAGACCACGCTCCTTTGCGCGTCTGAAAATACTTGATATTCTGGCATGTGCGTATTGGAGATAGAAAACGGGGTTCTCTTCGGTCTGGCGCTTTGCCAGATCAAGATCAAAATTGAGGTGACTCGAAGCGCTGCGCATGATGTAGAAGTATCTTACCACATCAGCACCAACTTCATCGATGAGTTCATCCAGTGTGACAAAATTAGCTTTCCTTGTGGACATTTTAACAACTTCGCCTGAACGCAGCAGGGTCACAAATTGGTGAATGACGACTTTGATATGCTCATGCTTCAACCCCATGACTTTCAGGGCAGAAAGTACATCTGGATAGGCATCGATATGGTCAGCACCAAAAATGTCCACAACAAGATCAAATCCACGGGCAACTTTCTCACGGTGATAAGCGATATCGGGTAAACGATAGGTGGGTTCTCCACTTGATTTTACCAGAACGCGATCCTGTTCTATACCTAATTCGCTGGTTTTAAACCAGGTTGCTCCATCTTTATCATAGAGCAATCCCTTCTCACGTAGAATATTCAGTACTTCATCAATCTTGCCAGCTTCGTAAAGGGAGCGTTCGTTGAAAAATACATCATGTACCACACCAATTCTTTCGAGACTGGTCTTTATGATGGCAAAGATCGATTTTTCGGCATAATTCTTAAATATTTCCACATCATCGTCAGCACCAAGATTTGGCTGTTCGGACAGCAGGGTTTTGGCGATCTCAACCAGATAGAGACCTTCATACCCACCATCAGGCAGGGTGATCGACTCCCCTTTCAGTTCCAGGTAGCGAGCTTTGAGGGATTCACCCAGCAGCCGCATTTGCCGGCCGGCATTATTGAAGTAGTATTCCCGGGTTACATCGTATCCTGACCAGGTTAGAATGTTGGCCAGTGTATCTCCGAGAACCGTCTGTCTGCCATGTCCAACGGTCAACGGACCCGTAGGATTGGCACTTACAAACTCTACCTGGGCAGTTTTACCCATCCCGAAATCATTCTTCCCATAGGCATCCTTTTCATTGAGGATGTTTTTGACCTGAGCCGTGAGATAGTCAGCAGATTGGAAAAAATTGATAAAACCTGGAGTAATTATTTCAAACTTTTCAACAATACTGGCGTCGAGATCTATGCCCTCCATGAACTCTTCGGCGATTTGCATGGGTGACCGCTTTAGATCCCGAGCGAGGGCCATGGCAATATTGCTGGCCCAGTCCCCGTTTTCAGCCTTCTTGGGTCTTGCCAATTGGAGTCGATCAGATGGCCAGCCCAATTGATCAAGTCGAGCAGTGAGCTGCGTTGTTAGATAGTCAAACATCTCTAAAATCAATCAATTCTTATAGATTATCGAAAAGGGGGGTTTCTGCGTTGGGAGCATTTTCATCCTCTTGCAGCTCTGTGATCTCTGCATCGATCCAGAGACGTTCAAGATCATAAAAATCTCGGCTTGCTTCATGAAAGACATGGACAACGACGTTGATATAATCCAGTAGTATCCATTCTCGTGTGTCATAACCTTCCCGGTTGAATGGTCGTTCAACTGCTGCGATCTCATCCACAATATGATCAGTGATAGCTTTCACCTGAACATCGGAATTTCCTGAACAGATCACAAAAAAATCAGTCATGGATGTGATTTTATGAACATCAAGCACTTTAACACGGTTGGCTTTTTTTTGCAGGGCAAGATCAGCGATTTGAAAAGCAAGCTTCTTGGATTCTGAAAAATTATCAGGCATAATTCATTTCAATTTTATGATTATTGAGGGTTTGGAAAGGCTGCGAAGGGACAATAGTTACGACTTTTTCTCTTTATAGGCAGGCACGGATTTGTAGTCGTGCCCAATTATCATGGTGATGTCCACTGCCAGGCTTGGATCTGTTTCCAAACTGACATGGTCCTTACTGATCCCCAACTCCTCTGCGAGTTTAAGGGCGGAATCAATATTGTTGGTTCGTGCAATGATCAGTGTGTTGTCATAATGAAAGTGGGCGGCATTTTCAGTATTTAGTACATCAAATGTCTTTTCATGAACAATATCCTTAAAAAGTGCAGCCACACCCCCGACACCGCAGCCATTCAGGATCTCAACACTTATCTTGGTATATTTTTGATTGGCAATGAGTGTCTCTGGGGTCGCCTCTTCTGGAATTTCAGCATAGTACCGCATCTCTTCTGCAACATTTCTGTTGTTGGTATGTCTGTTCCAGAAAGACCAGATAAATGTTAAGACCAGCACTGAAAGCGCCAGCATTAACACGTTCACAAGCATGTCAGCTGATTGGGCAGGTCGTTTTTTGCGATTTTTTTTGGTAGCTCGTCTGGATTGCTTTGAAGATTTACTGTTGAGAACTTTTGCCATGAAAAATTAATTTCCCCATCGTCTGTAAGGGTAGGGTGAATAGAATTGATTATAGGTATTCATCGGCAACCTGCTGAAGCCGATCTGAAAGGACATATTCTCTTTCGGCTTATATGTGATTTCACCACTATAAAAGATGTTGTTCATGTTAAAACCATCCATATAGGAATACTGCTCACTCATCGGTGAGAAACTTGAAAAAGGGGAGTGCATCAATCCAATAGAGCCCTGAAAGCTAACCTGGGGATTAATTGTATACTCAAAGCTTGACTTGAGGAGTCCCATGGCGACTGCATCGCCACCAAATGAACTTACCTGCATGCTATAGCTGTTCTGAAAATTGATCTTGGAAAGGTCGATTCCAAAAAATGATGTCGCTCCACTCACAGACCGATTATTGAGACCGGGGATGCTGGGTACTTCAGCTTTGTATTGCGCCTGGACAATAAGGGGAACCATGAGAATTAGAATAAAGATGATATATAAAATTGGTCTTTTTGTGGTACTCATAATTTACTCCTGCGAGTCTGAAATCTTCGCTTCCACTGTTTTTAATTCATCGACAGTGTTAATACCCTGAATTTCAGAAAAAGTTTCGCAAATTTCAACCCCTACCTTTGAACCCGATTTTTGGAGAAGCGGCAAGACATCTGGGAGATAATATTCGCCTTGAGCGTTGCTATTACCCACTTTATTCAATTCTGCGAAGAGTCTTTTACTGTCAAAAACATATATTCCAGAATTAATTTCTGCTAGGCGAAGTTGCTCATCAGTGGCATCCTTGTGCTCCACGACCCGATCGAAGTGATCCGTTTGAGTTCGGAGCACCCTTCCATATCCCTGTGGATCCTCGGCAATTGCAGTGAGCACTGTAGCCACGAAATTCCCACCCTGATGTTTTTCCAGAAGCGCCTGAAGTGTACTACTCTTGAGCAGGGGTACATCGCCTGATAAAACGATGACATCGCCATCAAAATCTTTGAGCAGATCAGCTGTTTGTAGTACAGCGTGTCCGGTACCCAATTGTTGGAGTTGTTCCGCGAAAAGCACGGGTTCATCTTTAAGGAATTCCCGGACGATCTCCTGCTTATGACCAACAATGCAGATAATTTTATCGGCAGATAAGCTTTTTGCCTGATCCACAACGTACTGTATTAAGGGCTTACCCAGTATGAGATTGCATACCTTGGGTATGTCGTCGCGTTTCATACGCGTTCCTTTACCCGCTGCCATGATTACAACCGCTAACTGTCTTGACCTATTTATTTTCATTTCTGCTTCAATTTAAGCTTATTGCCTCCAAGTGGAATGGATTTCAGACCTTAATTTGATTTAATGATACCACCACCAACAACAGTCTCTCCCTGGAAAAAGACAGCTGATTGCCCTGGAGTAATTGCATTTTCTGGTGTCTCAAAGGAAACTTTCACTTCTTCATCGTTGAGTCTGGAAATTCTGGCTGGTTTGGCATCATGGTTATAACGAATCTGTACATTGACAGGTTGATCAAAAATGAATTCCTGGGGAATAAGCCAATTACATGAATTCACGGTAAAAACGCTTGCCTTCGCGTCTTCCTTGCTGCCAACATGGACCGTATTATTCTCCACATCGATCTTATTCACAAAGATCCGTTCCCCCGTAGCCAAACCCAGACCTTTACGTTGACCGACTGTATAATTATGAATTCCCTGATGCTGTCCGATCACTTCCCCCTCAGCATTTACAAAATCACCCTGCGGAGCTGATTTAATCACTTCGGGATACTGTTCTTTCAGGAAACGCCGATAATCATTGTCGGGGACAAAGCAGATTTCCATGCTTTCAGGTGTTTCTGCTGTCCTCATATCAGCTTGAGCTGCCTGTTTGCGAACTTCCTGTTTTGACAATTCTCCCAGTGGAAATATTGTTCGATCCAGCTCTTCAGGACGGATGCCCCACAATACATAGGACTGGTCTTTGTGCTGATCTTTTCCTCTTCCCACCACCCATTTGCCTGAGGCTTCATGCTTCATTTTTCTGGCATAGTGACCCGTTGCCAGATACTGGACACCGAGATCATCGAGCTTGTTGAGCAGTGCATGCCATTTGATCTCAGTGTTACAGATAATACATGGGTTTGGTGTTCGTCCGGCCTTGTATTCAGAAACAAAATTCTGGATCACAATTTCTTTAAATTCTGCAGACATATCCAGAGTATAGTGCGGGATTCCAAGTGATGCACACTCAGCCTTGGCGTTGTTGATATCATCGAGGGAACAGCAATTGCTATCATGAGTGGGTCGACCACCCGTATCGATGTAGCCCCAGAGTTTCATGGTCACACCAATGACATCATAGCCCTGATCAACCAGTAATCTGGCTGCCAGAGAGCTATCCACACCACCACTCATGGCGATGACAACCTTGTTTTCTTTTAATTCCATTATTTTGTTTCTCTATATATTGAATTGACGATCTGTTCAAGTTGATCACAGAATTGGTCAATTTCTTGTTGTGTTGTCTGAATTCCCATTGAAATCCGTAAGCTTGCCTGTGCCAGAGTATCATCAAACCCCAGGGCTGTAAGGACATGAGAAGGTGCCTGAGAACCAGAACTGCAGGCCGCTCCATTTGATACGGCAATATTTTTCATGTCCAGTCTGATAAACAAAGCTTCACCATCCAGATGCTTAAAAGAGCAATTCACAATATTTGGTGTATAATGCCCTCCATTACGATTGATCTGGACGCCTGGAATCTGCTCCAAACGCTTTAGAAGCAAATATGAAAGCCTTGCGTATTGCTGGTTCTGTTTTTTTAAATGTGTATCATGGTAGCTCATAGCAGTGGCGAGAGCGATTGCTCCTAAAGAATTCTGAGTCCCTGCACGTACGCTTTGCTCCTGACTACCACCAAAACTTTTCCTGGAAAGCGTATGACCCTTACGCAGATAAAGGGCACCAATTCCAGCTGGAGCACCAAGCTTGTGACCTGAGATTGCCAGAGAGTCGATATGCGAATTTTGCAGCTGGACAGGATGATGACCAAATGCCTGGACGGCGTCACAGTGGAAAATGACACCCCGCTCATGGGCAATTTTAGCAAATGCCTCAACGGGATGAATGAGTCC
>CAZVSF010000201.1:0-5794 GCA_964630195.1 uncultured Lentisphaeria bacterium | reverse complement strand
CCGGTTTCAATAGAGTTATTGAATCCTGATGGTAGTACCGGATTTCAGATTGACGCCGGTTTGCGGATACGAGGTGGTTGGAGTAGACACCATAATTTTGCCAAACACTCCTTCCGTCTATTTTTTCGTGAAGACTATGGTGAGAATGAATTGGTCTTCCCCCTTTTCGATGATGAGGGGGTGGATGAGTTTCGGAAGCTGGATCTGCGAACCAGTCAGAATTATGCATGGAGCAACTGGTTTATCTCCGAAAACACCATGAACCGGGATGTTTTTTCCAGAGATCTGCAGGGGGAGCTAGAAAACCCTTACACCCGTAGTCGCTACTATCACCTCTATCTAAATGGCATGTATTGGGGCTTGTTTCAATCACAAGAGCGACCAGAAGCCAGGTTTGCTGAGAGTTATTTCGGTGGAGATAATGATGATTATGATGTAGTCAAAGTAGACATTGGGGAAGATTGGAATCTTTATGAGATCGAAGCCACCGATGGCAACCTTGATGCCTGGCATGAGGTCTGGAATGCCTGTGAAGTAGGCTTCACTTCAGTTGCGAACTATTTCGCATTGGAGGGAAGATCAGCAGATGGTTCTTTGGATGAGAGTGGCACTAGACTGGTAGATATCGATAATCTAATCGACTATATGATCATTATCTTTTATACAGGGAACTTTGATGCTCCCGTGAGCAAGTTTCGCGGAAATATGAGCCCCAATAATTTTTATGCCATTTATAATCGGAATGCCAATGATGGTTTTGTCTTTCTTGCCCACGATTCTGAGCATACACTTCTGGTTGAACCCCACTCACCGGGTGTTGGAGTAAATGAAGATCGCGTAAATATCAATCTATCAGTTAGTGGCTTTGAAACATTCCATCCTCAATGGCTTCACGTCATGCTCTCCGAGAGCCCGGAGTATCGTATCAGATTTGCCGATCGGGTGTATCGACATTTTTTTAATGGGGGTGTCATGCGGGCTGATCATCTCGCTGAGATATTCAACAGTAGCGCAGAGGATATAGAATTGGCCATTATTGCAGAGTCCCTGCGCTGGGGAGATCTGCAACGTTCAAAATACAATGCCTGGCAACCCGCCATTGATCAGATCATCAACGACTTTTTTCCGGTAAGATCAGAGATCGTACTTGAACAGTTTGAAACCGCCGGTCTATATCCTGGGATCGAGCCACCACTTTTCAAGCTTGATGACACGACCATTGAGGCGAATGCTTTGCAAATAGAGGGAGAGGTCAGTATTGAGCTAGTGAAACCAGACAATACTTCTGGCTCGATCATCTACACTCTGGATGGTGTAGATCCTCGGGCTATAGGAGGAGGATTTTCGGATTTTGCACAGGCTGCCACCAATCATCAATTATTAAATATTGCTTCAACAACAAATTTGATGGCCCGAATGTACGATGGGGGAACCTGGAGCGCGCTGCATGAGCTCAATATTCAAAGTGGTGAAGATCTTTCACAGCTCAGCCTGACAGAAATTCACTATCATCCTCTTGATGAGGGGGTTACAAGTGGGAAATATTATGAATTTTTAGAATTGCATAATGGTACTGAAGAGGCTTTGAACTTATCATTGCTCAGTTTTACAAAGGGTATTGAGTATACCTTTCCCATTGGTGCCTCACTACCAGGGGGAGAATATCTCGTACTGGCTTCAAACGAAGCTTTGTTTATGGAGCGCTATGGATTCTCTCCAGATGGTGAATTCAGTGGACAACTGGCTAACTCTGGGGAAAAGCTTGTCCTGGAAACCAGCCAGGGTGATACAGTAATATCTGTGAGATATGATGATGACCCTCCCTGGCCCCTTACACCAGATGGAGATGGACCCTCCCTCACCTGGACGGCTGGGGCAAATAATGACGACCTGAATGATCCAGCAAATTGGGCGGCATCAAGCATGGTACATGGGTCTCCAGGTGGTGCCGACCCCGTAGGAGTAGTTGTTGAGGATCCTCAAATTCCGGCACACTTTAGACTGTCCCAGAATTACCCAAATCCATTTAATCCTACCACTACAATAAGGTATGGCATATCCCATAGGGCAGAGGTAGCTCTGACGATTTATGATATACGTGGAAATCTGGTCAAGACTTTCCAGGAGAGTGAAAAAGCCCCAGGATGGTACGAGGAGATTTGGGATGGTATTGATAATTCCGGTGCCATGGTTTCCTCAGGTCTTTACCTGGCTAGACTTAAAACCGGGTCTCAATCAAGATCCATCAAAATGCTCTATTTGCAATAGACAATCAATTAGCTCTCCTGGCTTAAAAACACACCACTCAGCTCTACATAAACCCACTGGTCGAAAAATAGGAAGTCAATATGTAGCCAAAAGCTAGATTCTTTTGCTTCGCCACAAATATCTGAAGGAGGGAGTCTTATGAATACTCATAGACAAATCAGAGTATTGATGGCAATAATTTGTGTACTGGTCATCCAGACCTGTGACCAACCAGATCCAAAAACGCAGGACCATCTTGCTGGAGATTTTGCTTCAGCCACATTGATTCGTGAGTACAGTCCCGCTGAAATTTCACTGATCTTGCAGAGCGTTGGTGTCAACGCGCCAGGGTCAGGATCGAATGGGATCAGAGCGACAAAGATCAAGTACTACTCGCTGGATCATAACCAGGATATTATTGAATTATCCGGAGCTATTATTTATCCCCTGGACAATTCCCGACACCCACTCCTGAGTATTCAGCATGGGACCGTCACAGAGCGGACCGCCGTGGCTTCAGTTGATCCCATGAATTCATCTGCCGGGATGAGTGGACTTCTTACGGGGGCGCTGGGTTACGTCACGCTCATTCCTGACTTCGCTGGTTATGGGGATTCCCATGCTATGCATCCATACATGCATGCTGAATCTCTGGCAAATTCAGTGATCGATTTTATTCGAGCAGCACGAGTTTATTGTGATGATAATAATATACTGCTGAATGAGAAGCTCTTCCTCACAGGCTATTCTGAAGGGGGATATGCTACCCTGGCAGCTCAAAGAAAAATGGAGATGGATCTATCAGATGAATTTTCACTCACTGCAATTGCACCGATGGCAGGTGCCTATGATCTTGAGGGTGTTGCCAAAAGAATCTTTGAAGCCGATTCCTATACCTATCCCACCTATATTGCTTATCTGTTTGTAGCATATTCAGAGATCTATGATCTGGGTGATTTATCAGATGTGTTCAACCCTCCGTATAATGCACAGGTCTCAGGATATTTTACTGGAGAGATGGAATTCTTTGAAATAAACGTTCTATTGCCTCAATCCATTACTGAGTTGATAAGACCAGATTTCCGAACGAGTATATTAAGCGGTACTGAAATGCCATATTCAAACGCCTTTAGAGAGAATAGCCTGCTAGACTGGGGGCCAAACTCTCCAACTCGTTTATACCATGGTATGGCTGATCAAACCGTTCCATATAGCATTGCCGAAGATACTTATGCCAATTTGCTGGCCAATGGTGGGGAAGAGATTGAATTGATAGGGATTCCAGAAGCAAATCATACCACGGCAGGGGTTCCAGCACTATTGAGCGCTCTGGATTGGTTTTCGACATTTTAAGTATTATTTCTGGCTCTGATGTATAAAAAGGACTAACCCCAATCATCACCAACATTTGGGAGGATTGAGGTTAGCCTTTAATTATTTCAGACTGAGAATATTGTATTACATAGCGTTAGGCATGGTCAGATTTCTTGTTCCACTTTAAAGTCTTCCAGCGGCCAATCTGTTTGGGCCAGTCATACTGACTCTTATTCTTAAATCCTTTCGTCCAACGGTAAAACCAGGGATGATCAAGATCTCTAAACCTGATACCATTTGCATACCCAACACCATCCTCCAATGAGATAGTCTTTCCCACTATGGGTCCGCTCAACTCACCCTTTTTAAGAATGATCGTACCGGCCGTATAGATGGCACCATTGATCACATCTTCTTTCTCATGATTTGAACCCTCAGCTGCAACGATAAAATAATTGTCTGGATTTGTGAAAACCATTGCGGGCAAAGCGTCGGCACTATCAGCAGGCACTGGAGCATTAATGGTATTACTATTTGAAAATAACACAAAGCGTCCAGTGAAAACCAGTGTACAATTATCAAGATTCATATCACGCAACTCAATAAATGAGCCCGTAAAGATGTGAATGCCCTCAGCAAAAGCTTCGTCATCTTCATGCTCAGAGTCTCCATCCCAGCGTTTGAACCACTCGTTGTGAACAGTAACGGCATTCGCTGTAAAATAATCCATGTCAACTTCTGGCATAAATGTAAAGTTCCGGCTGCTGTGATCCTCTTCAAAATCAGTCTCAATACCATTTGTAGTGATGGTTTCATCTGAGGCAAGCGCTCGGTCAAAATGGGTGTCTTCAGAGAGGTCCATGAGTATTTCAGATTCCATTTTAAATTTATCAATCTTAACGCAGAGGGTTTTTAGTTCTGGATTATATACCGTCGTAATACCATCTGCATTCGTGTTGATGAGACTGTCAGGACCGTTGTTGATCCTCCATAAGCTTTGATTAATTGAGGACTCCGTTGCATATTGTAGTTTGATATTATTGATTGTCTCGGTAGAACCAGAATTTGACAGATACGCTACGTTTAGCACAGCCACTCCAGTGAAACTGAAAACCACGAATATCATTAATACGGTTACTAACATGATGCAAACTCCTTTTGGGATTCATTCATGCATTATGTTAGTGGTGTGGAATTGCTACGGTATGAGGGTAATCCTTATAGTTCAGGGGAATTTCCCCTATTATCGTAAAATTCTGAGTTATTTCGTAAAATTCTATAATAAATAAGTGAATCTATATAAATTTACCAAATAAACCGCAATCGACACGACACATTTCACACGGAGATGGGGCTATCAGTCAATGAGGAACATGAGGTCTTGCAGCTGTGCAATCCGATATGAGCCGCTAAATCTCTGGGAGGGATGATTCCCTCTAGTGTTAGACTAGTTGGAATATCCTGGCAGAATGGAGCTTAGAAATTGATTCTTAGAATTAGATGTATTGTAGGAGGGGCGTTAAGAATCTAATCGAGCAGCAAGCGAATGATTAAAATGACCACGGATAATAAAGCGCCAATCGCCAGAGACAGATAGCTGAACCTGAGAAGTTCATACTTCTTTTTCAGAACCGCTCCAATCTGATATAGATCCTGAATCAGCAATCGACGAGCAGCTTCGTTGCTATCCACCGCCTCCATCATGTAATCAGTATATTCAGCCATGGTAAATGAGGCAAAAAACCCAAAAAATAGCGGGTTGGACATTTGAGAGGGGTGTGAGTAGACGTGTCCACGCTTAAAGCGAGGCAATACAACCATGATGGCCAGAAAAAATGAAATAAAGACAGTGATTGATAGGGCACTGAGAGGAATAAAGAATATATCCGCTCTAAATTCGGCAGAGAATATTTGGGACTGAATTACCGAGAAGAAAATTAAGGCAAAGCCAATGACAATATTGGCTTTTTGATCTGCGATCATACTTAGCGTAACCTGATGCTGTTGAGCGGTTCGCAGTGTATGGATAATATCCTGCTTGTATCCAAGATCAGCTTCCGCTAGACTCTCTATTTCTGATTTTTCAGCCATGTTTTTATTTCCTTTTTGGTCCCTTGAGCACTCTCCATCAACATAAGCGTGGTAATAGGTGATAAAAATAGGTAATAATTCAAGATTTTCAATGGGTTCATAACCCACAACGGGTATAAAACAGAGCTTTGATTGTGACCGA
>CAZVSF010000200.1:0-5809 GCA_964630195.1 uncultured Lentisphaeria bacterium | reverse complement strand
ATATGGTACCTTCCAGAGTATAGCATCCAGCACCTGGGTGGGGTCAGTGTCAAACAGGTAAAGATGAAAATGACCATTAGCTCCCATGTTTCCTTCTTCAGGTATTTTGAAAAACATTTTACCCGGATGCATCAACAACCGCTCAACTTCATCGTTGGAATCATACTGTATCTCTCCATCATTCCACGTTTGATTGTAATGCTGCTTTTTAAGGGTAGGCAAGCTGCAACTCGAGATACGCTCTAATAGCAGCATAGACATGAAAATACCTGCAAAAATAAAAGCCATTTTCTTCGATATCGGAGGCGTTCTGGTGACCGTTGATTCCAGCAGATCCATCGAAAAGCTGTCACAAGAACTCTGTGTGACCCCTGAAAAGATCAGAGGTGGAATGACCCACGAACTACTCACTGAATATGAAAAAGGCCATCTCTCCTCGAATCAATTCTATGAGCAGCTTTTGCTCAGTTGTAATAGCGACCAAGCCATGGACATGGACACGTTCAAAGGGTTCTGGCTTGATGTTCTGTTTCCCCATACTGAAAGTGTGGCTTTTCTGAAAAGGGCAACAGCTGAAATCCCGGTCTGGTTGCTGAGCAACACAAACGATCTTCATTATGAGATGCTCATGCAGGATTTCCCCTTTATGAAATGGGTGGAAGGGGGTACATACAGTTTCATGGTTGGCAGCATGAAGCCAGAACCACTCATTTATGAGATTGCCATAAAAAAGAGTGGTTTTCGACCGGAAGAAATTCTTTTTATTGATGACCTGGAAGCCAATGTAAGTGCAGCACAAGAACAGGGTATTCAGGTCATTCACTATGTGGACTATGCAAGTTTTGGCAAGGAATTGATTCGACGATTTCCAGATTTGGGGTACCTGTTATGAGAATTTTTAAAACGATCCTGGCCTTCTCAATACTCCTGATCATGTTCAACCTGCTGAACAATAGTCAGGGCAGTATCCCACCATTGGGAAAATTTCTTAATCCCTTCGCAGGGTTCTGGCAAAATGGCCAAAAACTGGATGACATAGATGAAGTGCTGGATGTAAAGGGTCTGCGCGATATCGTGCAGGTTGTCTGGGATGAACGTCAGGTCCCCCACATTTTTGCTGAAAACACCTATGATATATATTTTGCTCAGGGATTCCTCACAGCTCGGCATCGACTCTGGCAAATGGAATTTCAAACCCATGTTGCCGCTGGACGCGTTTCGGAAATCATTGGCGACAAGGCTCTGGCATTCGATAAAATGCAACGTCGCCGTGGTTTGCTCATGGCAGCAGAAAAAACGGTCAGATATATGGGTGAGGACCCTGAAACGCAGCTCATTCTTCAGGCATATGCCAATGGTGTCAATACCTGGATTGAATCACTGACCCCGGCAACCCTTCCCCTGGAGTACAAGCTTTTAAATTACGAACCTGAAGTTTGGTCCACGCTGAAGACAGCATTGCTTCTGAAATTCATGGCCTGGGATCTCACAGGGCGAAATTCTGAAATGGATATGAGTATCATCCGGGCAACACTGGGTGAGGATTTTGTAGATACATTTTATCCTGAGGATACCCCCAGAACCGAACCGGTTATCCCTGCAGCAAAACCCTGGCGCTTTGATGCCCTGCAACCTGACTCCATCCCACCCTTTTACACCCCCCAATTTGTTCAAGCCCTCAGGGAAGGGGAACCGGACAGGGATAACGGTAGTAACAATTGGGCTGTTTCAGGTGATAAAACCGCTTCAGGATTTCCAATGTTGGCCAACGACCCCCATCTGGGATTAAAACTTCCCTCGATCTGGTATGAAATACAGCTGAGTACGCCTGAGATGAATGTTTATGGCGTGTCGCTACCAGGTGCACCAATGGTAATTATCGGTTTCAATAAGGAGGTCGCCTGGGGGATGACCAATGCAGGTAGTGATGTCATGGATTGGTTTGAGCTTGAATTTAAAGATGATAGCTATACTGAATATCTCTATATGGACGAATGGATTAAATCGGAACTGCGTGTTGAAGAGATATTCATCAGAGACGGAGAAACCGTTTTTGACAGCATCCCCATCACCCGTTTTGGTCCACTGATTCATTCTGACAAAAACCAATTGGAGAATGGACATCCTGTAGGATTGGCCATGCGCTGGCTTGCCCATGATCCCAGCAATGAAGTCATGGCAGTCAGGCACATGAACCTGGCGACAGACCGGGAATCCTTTTATACAGCAGCCGAAGCTTTTCACGTCCCGGGTCAAAACTTTGCCATGATTGCCAGGGATGGGGATATTGCGATTCGACACAACGGCAAATATCCGTTGAGGGGTCAGAACCAGGGCAAGTTTGTCCGGGCTGGCAAGGACACGCTTGGAGAATGGCGAAAATGGATTCCTTATGATCAACTACCGGTGATCTCCAATCCATGGAGTGGTTATGTGAGTTCTGCGAATCAGAATCCAGTGGCTGAGAAGTACCCATATTATCTGGGGTGGGATTATGATGATTATGAAAGGGGTTCCCGCATCAATGATCGCCTCGAAGCGTTAAAAAATATTGATTTTGAGGACATGGAAAAGCTGCAGCTGGACAACTTCAACAAGCAGGCTCAACTCATGCTGCCCTTTTTGCTAAAACAACTAAAGCAGGATGAACTTACCGGGGATACAGAACAGATACTTAATGATCTCCGCAGCTGGGATTTTATCTCTGACCCAGATGAGAAGGCTGCCTGGGTTTACAAACAGTGGTGGCTGAGACTGGAAGACGCCATCTGGGATGATGAACTGACGCTTTATGGGGAGCTTAGAAAAATACCAACCAGATCGGTAACCGCCAGGCTACTGCTTAAAAAGGCAAAGCTGGAATATTATGATGATGTGAACACCCCTGAAAAAGAGGGGAGAAGTGACATCATCACCCGCGCTTTCAATCATGCTGTCAGTGGAATAACTGAGGAGCTGGGTCCCTATGGTCCAGCCTGGGAGCTTGGAAAAGCCAGGGGAACAGATATAAACCATCTCCTCTCAGTAAAAGGGTTGGGAAGAACAGGTCTTTTCACCGGTGGCGGTGCTGGAATTGTAAACGCAACCAAGAAAAGGCATGGACCCTCATGGCGCATGGTGGTAGAACTTGGAGAGCAACCCAAAGCTATGGGGATATTCCCCGGTGGACAATCTGGGAACCCTGGCTCCATCTTTTATGACAATGCTGTGGATAGCTGGGTTTCTGGTAAATATTATGACATTCATTTTTTGGCATCACCCATGATCCAAAATGACCCAAAACTCACTTTGACTCGTTTAAGGAACTATCAATGATCAATGTTTTAATCGCCCTTGTCCTCATATTTCTACTTCAACTGATCTTCTATTCCTGGTTGTGGATAATTCCAGTTGCTCTCGTTTTGGGGTTCCTGGAAAGAGATTCAGCCCTTAAGGCTTCAGCGGGTACCGGCCTGGGGGTCTTTCTACTCTGGTTCGGAATGGCCATTTACCAGTGGAAAAGTGGTGGAGAAATAATTGTAACCAGAATTGCTGAAGTCATGGGTGTTGGTTCGGGTTATGTGCTGGCATTGGCCACTGGCCTGATCGGCTTTTTGGTCGCACTGGTCGCGGGCTATGCCGGATATTCTCTTAGAAAGGTTTTGATCAAAGAATACCAAATTTCTTAGCATGTCACCCTGAGCACCGTCGAAGGGTTTAAGACACGCTTGCGATAGGAACATTATGACTAAACCCAAAACCACTTCAAACATCTACCACGAGCCCCTGAGAACCATCCCCCACAATGTCTTCAGGGATAACAATCCAGATTATGATGAGCTGGAAGGTCGACCTAGAATGCCCGTTGTCGCGCTACTGGACAATATTCGCAGCATGTTTAACGTTGGCTCCATGTTTCGCACTGCTGATGGAGCCTGGCTGGAAGAGATCATTATCAGCGGTTACACCGCCTCGCCACCGAGAAAAGAGATCGCCAAAACAGCTTTGGGTTCTGAATATTCAGTTCCCTGGAGAAATATACCTGATCCAGTAGACGCCCTCCGCGCACTGAAGCAAAGGGGTTATACTGCTGTTGCCCTGGAGCACACCACCAGGAGCCAATCTTACACAAGTATTCAATATGACTTTCCCCTGGTCTTTGTTGTGGGTAACGAGGGTGTAGGTATTCAGGATGATATTGTGAAACAATGTGATTTCGCGGTTGAATTGCCTCAAAATGGCATGAAAAGTTCCATGAATGTAGCCGTAGCTTTTGGGATTATGCTTTACGAAATAAGACGTCAATGGGACCTGAAGAAATCGGGTTCATCGTTTTAGGACTTCCCGAATAATTAAATTTTCTGAAGTTGATCTGGAAATAATTAATACTGGCAATTTTTGAGCGATTGTTTACTTTTTTAGCCGTATGACTTGGCTCACAGGGGGCGATTCTCACTTTGAACTCGGCAATATTGATAAGTATATTGAACGATATTCTATACAAAAATTTTCTTAAGGAGGAAATATGATTAAAAAGGTACTTGTTTCAATTTTAACTCTCTCTCTCGCTGTGGGGGCTTTCGGTCAGTCACTCGAAGAGAACCTGGGCAGCATGCTCAGTGAAAATGCTGAAATGTATCTACAACCATTGGGGGATGCTTTTGGTGCAGGCATGAATTCAGCCTGGTATCACAGGTCTCGCGTCCACAAAATGCTTGGTTTTGACATTAGTCTGAAAGCCATGGTTGCTGCGGTTCCAGAGGAAAGTGAATTTTTTAACTTTGCCTTGAGTGAGAACGATATGGAGTTTGACCTGGACGCTCTTGTTGGTCAGGATATCAATCCCCTTTCACTCACCTTTGCTGATATCTATTATGAGTCTGATACGCGGACGCCAACATTTTTTGGTCCTGCTGACAGCGCAGGCTTGCTGGTCACCAACCAGTCACACCTCGCTGGCTTATTTGAAGATCACCTCAGAACAGAAATGACAGCCCGGCTTACCAGTCAGGGCATCCCTGCCAGTCAGATTCCAGCCTTGGTTGATGCTGCCATCGCCAATGCAAATATTGATGGTGAAGTAGCCAACCTTGATCTGGATTTCCCGCTTCCCCCCGGAATTGGACTGCCAGCCCTTCCTCTGGTCATGCCTCAAATTTCACTGGGTCTACCCATGGGAATCGAGTTGACAGTGCGCGGCATGCCAGACATTGAAGATGAAGATATTGGTACGATCAGCATGTATGGTGGCGGTGTCCGCTTAAATATTGATCAGTTTATCCCAATCCCACTTTTTCCCGTTGACATCACTGCGGGTGCTTTTTTCTCACAGATGAGTGTTGGTGATATCATTGAAGCATCAAACTCCTCAATTGGTCTCCAGGTTGGAAAATCAATCAACCTCCTGATCTTTGGGGTTGGTGTCTATGTGGACGCTGCTTATGAGACAAGCTCCCTGAGCATTGGATATGATGTGGATCCTTCATTTGGAATCGAGAACGATCGTATTCAGTTTGATATGACAACTGACCCAGGTCTAAGAATGGGAGCAGGCTTACACCTGAAATTGATCCCATTGACCTATTTCAATGTTCATGTCAGTCAGACGCCAACCAATACAGTTCTTACTGGCGGGTTTGGTATCTCACTGAGATAAACACTTTTTGAAATGTGTTAAAAGAGGCTGTCCCAAAAGGATGGCCTCTTTTTTTGATATAAGGGGTTCTGGGATCTTCCCCAAAAAGGGCTTTAGCCCAGGAAGTATCGGCAGCATGGTTGGGCTAAAGCCCTGTATTTTTGCTGGTTAGCACACCACCACGTTAAAACGTGG
>CAZVSF010000199.1:3538-5824 GCA_964630195.1 uncultured Lentisphaeria bacterium | reverse complement strand
TAGATATCGACAATTAGACCTCAATTTTTACTGATATAACGGGGGAACTTCTGTAAATGTGAACTGTTATTGATTGAAAACGCTTATTGAGTAAAATTCAGGGCAATTCGGCTTTCTCCTGGAGAAAATCCTCCAGTCCCATGTAGGCTGATTCGGCCAGAGTATCGAGACCCTCTTCAGATAATAAAAACATCTCCTCCTCCGGATTGGTCATGAAAGCCCCTTCAATGAGGTAGACCAGATATTCAGTTTGACGAGTCAGGTAATAGTAATATCGGGCGACTTTCCCTGAAGTTTCAATGCCCATAGTGTGAAGATGTGGATAGATATTATCGCTTAAACCTTTTGCACTGGGCCAGGTGTAAAAGGCTGATGCGCCTCGCGCTTCAAGAATATTGCGACTGGAACCAGGGGCATTATTGTGAGCCATTACAAAGATATGAACACTATCCTCCCGCGCTTTTCGGGCTCTATCTGCAAGACTGATCTGCTCATCATAGCGCCGGGTCATGAATACGGTAGCACCTGCCTCTTTCAATCGTTTCTCCAGTTTGAGACTGTAGCGTAGATTCGCATCTGCTTCAGCATACCCTGTGACACCTGTCGCTCCGCGTTGCCAGCCGCCATGTCCCGGATCAATTTCAATAACGATGTTCTCAAAAGGATTTTCCCGTTTGATTTCGGGTGCTTTTCTAACACCTACGACAAGGTACTCGCCTTCATAGCGACCATACCAGCCCCAGAAACTGTTTTTGGGAAAGATATCCATTTGCCAGACCAGGTCTTCAGGTTGACTCCGTTCAAGGTAACTGATGATGGAATCTCCTTCAGGATAAGTTGTCCATTCCCAACCCTGCTTGGCACCATAGACTTTTAGTTCAAGCCTGGCGGGGATAGCTTTTTCCTTGATCTCAAAGGGAAGACGAATATTGCCTGTGTAAATTTTGAAAACTGCCCAGTCCTCTTGATTTTCACCCCGCATGGATCCTAGATAGTGAGCCCTGGTGAGCTTGCTACCCTCATCAATCTCAACAAGTTTGGCGATCACATAGGCTGAACGGTATTCGCCCAATTGAATTCGATAGAAACCATTTTGCAATCCTGTTATTTGAAGGGAAACCGAATCAGCAAGGGGGAAGAGGAGCTGATCCGTAGAGGCGTCATCATATACCCGTGTGTCTTCATCGATGGTCAACCCTCCAAGGGCATCGGTCAGAATACGCAGGGGAGCGCTGGAAATTCTTCTGGAAAATAAACCGACTCGATACAAAACCCTCGTGTCCAGGGGCTCATCTATGTCGTTAAGGTGATAAGAACTGCTATAGTGACCAGCCCTGGATTCGTTCATTTTAACCCAGCCAGTAATCCCGGGGATCTTAAAATATACATTTTGTGCCTGGGGACCTCTAATACCAAGCTGAATATGATCGCCAGCCATTGCCCAGTAAGGCTTAGTGGGTCTTGCGCTCCTCTGATCAAGTTTTTTGAGACCCTCTTTGAGCAGGGGTCGCGAAAGTATTTTTGTCTGGCTGACAACTTGACCGTTCCAACTGGAAGTAAACTCAAAAATATTTTCGCCTCGTTGAATGGGTACATGGATGGCAAAAGCGCCTGATGCGAAGACCTTAACGGTATCCCCATTCATAAGCAGTAAAGCCTCGGGATGGGTGCGCCCCCGTAAACTGACCTCAGAACCATTGAATTTTCCATCCCTTGGACTCCCAAGATCAAGGACGAGTTCATCTGGGATATTGTTATTGATGAAAATGCTATCCGGAGTCATATGATCTGGATTGCGATGAAGAACATGGATGGTATCGCGAAAGGTGAGGTTGTCTCTACTCTCCAGGATATGGATGGAAACCTCAGGTTGATCCAGTGTGATCAGCTGGCGGAATAGACCATCCTCATCAGGGGTCACTTGAATACCATCAACCTCAACCTTCGTTCCCTGCGGAATAATGCCTGCGACCTCAATACGGTCCACCCAAAACTGCATGTCCTGCTTGGGGTGCAGAATTTTCAGCCGGGGAATCTCTTGTTTCTGGGCTGCAACAAGAGTTACCAGCATGGCGAGGATTATCAGGGACCGCAAATGATTTTTCATACTAGATCCTTAGCTATAAAGGGGGACAATAATTATTGATTTAACACTATTCATGGATGTTAAAAAAGGAACATATTTGCTAATACATCTCAATATTTTCGTGGAGCCGAGGAGGATCGAACTCCTGACCTCTGCATTGCGAACGCAGCGCTCTCCCAACTGAGCTACGGCCCCATTAT